>JALVZI010000575.1:0-10452 GCA_027022125.1 Anaerolineae bacterium
GCGGTAATATGTGGGACCGACCGTGCGCTGCAAATCGGCGACCAGTTCGTGCAGGGGTGCGCCCGCATCCGCCAGCAATTCCAGCATCAGCAAGCCCATCAGCACGCCGTCGCCCTCCGGCACGTGCCCTTTGATGCTGATGCCGCCCGATTCTTCCCCGCCGATGAGCACATCATCGGTCATCATCAACTGGGCAATACCATCGAACCCGACGGGCGTTTCGTGCAGCGGCAGGTTGTATTTTTTCGCCAGCCGGTTGAGCATCAGTGTGGAACTGACGGTTTTGACCACCGCGCCGCGCCAGCCCCGTTTTTCATACAGATAGCGCAGGCTGAGCGCCATAATGTGGTGCGGGTCGATAAAATTGCCCTGCGCGTCCACCGCGCCGATGCGGTCGGCGTCGCCGTCGGTTGCCAGCCCGATGTGGGCGTGCCGTTGTTTCATGGTAGCAACCAATTCCTCCAAATAGCGGGCGATGGGTTCGGGGTGAATGCCGCCGAAGCCGGGATTCATTTCGGAACGGATATTGAAAACGTGTGTCCGCGTGCGCGACAGCACTTCGCGGAATGCCCCGCGCCCGGAACCGTACATACCATCGGCAACCACACGCAATTCTCCCGCCGAAATGATGTCGAGGTCAATCAGGTTGCTGGTCAGATGCTCGTAATATGCCCACGCGGGGTCAAACCGGCGAATCAATTTTGCGGCGAGCGCGTCTTCATACGGCATCAATTGCGGCTGCTTGCCGGCGATTTTATTCGCTTCCAGCCGTGCGGCGATGTTTTGGGTGACTTCTTTGGTCACCGCGCCGCCGTAATCGGCTTTGAGTTTGAAGCCGTTATATCGCGGCGGGTTGTGGCTGGCGGTTATCATCACCCCCAGATTGGCTTTTTTGTGCACCACATTGTAACTGATGGCGGGCGTGGGGCAATCGGCGCGGGTGAGATGGGCGAGAATGCCGTTGCCCGCCATCACTTTCGCCACTTCGGCGGCATACCGGTCGGACAGAAAACGGGTGTCGAACCCGATGACCACCGACGGCTCGGCGGGGACAGTTTCCAGCAGATAATCGGCGACGGCTTGCGAAACCAGACGCAGGTTTTCAAATGTGAATGTATCGGAAATGACGGCGCGCCAGCCGTCGGTACCGAATTTTATGGTCATAGGTGTTTCTCCTTGTTAGCATTCAGCGATTAGCAATCAGCGTTCAGCGGTTAAGGCGTGTTGACGTTTTGTTTTCAGCGGGAAAAACGCATCCTGAGTAGCGGTTCACGCAGTGAACCGCGTATCGAAGGGCGTTTTTCCCTGCCGATTTTCACCCTTCGATACGCCCTGCGGGCTACTCAGGATGAAAAATCGGCAAACGTCAACAGAACCTAGCAATCAGCGGTCAGTCTGAACACTGAAAACTGACAACTGACAACTAATCCTCTACCGCTTCTCTCCGCTGTCAACCCACGGCAGATATTTTTCCCAGCGGTAGTTGAGATACGGCAGCAGGTCTTCAAATTCCACCGCTTGCGCGGCGACGGTTCCCGCACGCCCGACGGCGGTCAGCCCGGCGATTTCTCCGGCAAAACTGGCGAACCGCCCCGCAAATAGCGGGTACAGCGCTTTGACCACCGCGTCTGGGTCACGCTCGCCTTTATTGTAAACAACCGCAAAGTCATAGGCAATTTTCGCCCACAGATTGGGTGGAAAATGGAATGATTCGGCGGGGTGTGCGGCGAGATATTCCACCGCCGCCAAATTTTCGGGGAACATGATGCGTTGCCACAGCGCGCGGTATTCCATCCAACCGAGAGTGAGTGTTTCAATCAGCGGGGCGGGGTCAATTTCGGGGATGGATGCGGCGGCGGTGGCGGTCGAAAATTCGGTGAAAGTGGTGGTTTTGACGGGTGATGCCGGTTGCTGCCAGCGACGGTATTTTAAATGCAGTTGCCGGAACATCGTGCCCACCGTGTCGGCGAACCGGCTCATCTGCTGCGTTTCGGAGATGGCGGGGCGCGGCGGTTTTTCGCCCACGGCAGCCTGTGCGATGCGCCAACCGCGCAGCGCGGCAATGGTACTCAACCAAATGTCGAACCCGAAACGGTTGACCTCCGTGCCCCAGACATCCTGCTCTAAAATGAATGCAACCATTTCCGGCGATGCGGCAAAATCACCCGCCGCCGGATGGTGCAATTTCAGCCGCCACACGGCGCGGGTAAACGGGTAGAGCAGCAAATCATTCAGCGCGCTGTCGGGGGGATGCCAACTGTACCGCGCTTTGACCAAATCGGCGCGCCCGTTGAGTACCAGCGTCGCCAGCGCGGGAATCCATTTGGGGGGCAGGTCGGTGGTGTGGCTGTCCAAAATGACGGTTGCCCGCGCGCCGAGTTGCCGGGCGCCGTGCAGAATGGCTGCCGTGCCGCCCCCTTTGCCCATCACGCCGGTGTAACGCCCGGAAATGACCGGCACGCCCGCCGAACCGGCAGCGCTCACCGCTTGCCGGGTGCGCTCGCTCAAACCGGTGTCGGTGTGGATGATGACCGTTTTCAGTCGGGGAAAGTAGGTTTTTGCCCCGCGCACGGCTTGCCGGGCGAGTTTTGCCGCCAGCGCGGGTTTGGTGCTGTGGGTGGTAAACCCGATGACCAAATCTGCCGTGCCGATATTTCGCAATCGGTCGGGGGTGGGGGGGCGCAAAACGGCGTGCAGCGGCGCGGAAATTTCTACCATGCCAGCACCGCCACAATATCGTTGACGTTGGTATTGGTTGCGCCGGTTTTCAGCAGTTCGCCGCTGGCTTCAAAAAAATGGTAACTGTCATTATTTTGCAGGAATGCGGCGGCGTCCAGCCCGTGCGCTGCCGCGCGGGCGATGGTTTCGCCGCTGACGATGGCGCCCGCCGCATCGGTGGGACCGTCGTTGCCATCGGTGGCGACACACGCCACCCGCACGCGGGGTATTCCGGCGATTTTCAGTGCGGTTGCCAGCGCCAATTCCTGATTTCGCCCGCCCAGCCCGTCGCTGCGAATGGTGACGGTCGGTTCGCCGCCGAACAGAAACGCAGCGGGATGTCCGCTCGCGTCCACCGTTTGGCGCAGTTGGCGTGTTTTTCCCGCCACCCACTGTGCCACCGCGCGCACATCCCCTTCCACAAAATCGGGGTGTGCGGTGACGGACAAGCCGTGCGCGCGGGCGGTTTCGGCGGCGGCATCCAGCGCGGTGCGATTGTTGGCGATGATTTGGTTCTGCACCCGCGAGAAAATCGGGTCGCCCGCTTTGGGTGTTTCGGGGTGATGCCCGTCCGCTCCGGCGCGGAGATAATCGGCAATGGCAGGGGGAGTGTCTGCCCACAGCCCGTATTTTTTCAGTGCGGCGATGGCGTCGGCAAACGTGCCGGAATCGGGCGCGGTGGGACCGGAGGCGATAATGTCGAGCGGGTCGCCGCCGACATCGCTCAAAATCAGGCTGATGGTGCGGGCGGGATGCGCCAGTTTTGCCAACTGCCCCCCTTTTACCCGCGACAGATGTTTGCGCACGGTGTTGATGGCGGTGATGGGCGCGCCCGCTTTCAGCAGTGCGCCGGTCAGCGATTGCACATCCGCCAGCGAAACGCCGTCCACCGGTTGCACCAGCAGCGCCGACCCGCCGCCGGAGATGAGCGCAATCACCAAATCGTCGGGGCGGGTGTCTGCCAATAATTCGATGAGACGGCGGGTGTGGCGCACGCCGTTTTCATCGGGCACGGGATGCCCCGCTTCCGGCACGGCGATGGGCGAGATGTCGATTTCGGCGGGCAGGGTGTGCCCGTATTTGACGATGACCACGCCCGCCGAAATGCGGTCGGCGAGCAGGGTGTGGACGGCGTGCGCCATCGGCGCGCTCCCTTTGCCGAATCCGATGACCAGCACGCGGGCGATGGTTTCCAACCGGTAATCGGTATTGCCGCAGCGCAGCAAATTCCCGTCGCGCCGCAAAACGTTTTTCACGGCGGTGAACGGGTCGGCGGCGCGCAGGGCGGCATCAATTATAGCGTGCAGTGTGTTATCCATCGGTTATCATTTTTAGCCACGAATTTTCACGAATTTCACTTATTTTTCTTTAAAAGGTATTTTCCTCACGCAAAGCCGCCAAGCCGCAAAGATTCAAGGGTCTTTTTGTGTATTTTCTGGCATAAATCTCTGTAACTATTCAGGCATAGATTGAATGGTACACAGATGAACACGGATAGCACGGATGGTCACGGATTTTTCTATGTGCAGCGGCATTTTCGTAGAGACGCCCAATTTGGGCGTCTCTACGGGGTTGATCTTTTTAAAATCTGCGTTTATCCGCATTATCTGCGTCATCTGTGTTCTGTTGCCACTTGCACGGCTTCATCTACTGTGGCGTCGCCGGTGAGTACGGCAGCGACGGCTTGCTGCATATTGCTGCTGATGGCGTCGAAGCCTTTAAAACGGGGCGGGGCAATGCCGGCATTCAGATAATCGTCCAGAAATTGCCAGTAGGGGTCATCGGCGGCAACCAAATCGAAAGCACTGCGGCGGGCGGGAATGCCCTGCGCGTAACTCGCCCACGCGGCATTGGCTTCCGTGCCGAGAAAGGTTTCCATCAACCGCAGTGCCGCCTCTTGCCGGAAGGGGTCGTGCGTGACCAGCACCATGACCCAGCCATGCACGATGGTCAGCGGTTCGCCGTTTTGGGTGGGGATGGCGGCGGGGATGGAACTGTGCAATTGGTGGCGGTCGTTGAGGTAGGTGTGGCTGTCGATGTGTGTCAGCCCGATTGTGCCTTCTTTATAATCCGTCCAAAAGGCGGCGGGGTCGGTGGCATCGAGCATTTTTGCGGAGATGGTGCCGTTTTCCAGCAGCGCTCGGTAGTAATTCAGCACGGCGCGCAGGGCGTCGGCGTCAATGGTCGGGTTGCCGTCGGCATCGGCAAACGTGCCGCCCACCGCCAGATACTGTACCAGCGTGGCATCGCTGAGGGTGTTGTTTGTCCCGGCGGCGGCAAAACGGTAGGTGACATTCTGCGACTGCGATAGCACATCCTGCCATTGCAGCGGGGTGGGGGTGATGAGCGTGGTGTTCACCACCAGATGTTCGGTGTTCAACTCCAGTGGCGCGGCAACCAGTTGGTCATCAATTGTGCCGAGCGTGATGGCGGCGGGTAGAAAATCTTGAATGATGGTGCGGTCGAGTTTGCCGGACAGGGGTTGCAGCAATCCGGTGCGCCATGCGCGCGCCAGTTGGTCATCGCGCAGAATGATGACATCCGGCAGCAATTCCGGCGCGACGGTCGGCATGGTTTGCAGATAATCGAGCGCGCTGGCTTGCCCGCCGGCTTTTTTCAGCAAAACAGAAACGCCATCGGTGGGATTGTTCTGCTGAAATGTGGCGAGCGTTTGGTTGACCAAACTAATTTGCGGCGAAAAATCTTCCACTGTCCACAGGGTAACGGTGATGCCGGTGGGGGTGGGATTGCTGGTGATGAAATCGGCGGCGGTGCTGACCGGTTTGGGCGTGTCGGTTGGCGGCAGAGTGGCAGTCGGTTCGGCAGTGCCGGTCAGTGGCGATTGGCAGCCGAGCATCGCCAGCAGCAGGGTAACAATCGCCGAAATGATGAGCAGTCGTTTGGGTATTTTCGGGTTGGGCATGGTGTTTTCTCCGTAACTGTACGGCGTGTTCGGTGGAACACAGAGAAACACAGAGTCCACAGAGATTTTATGATGAGGATGTGGCTCATCTGAAAAAAAGGTTAATTTTTCACCACAGAGGCACAGAGGAGCGGAGAATTTAAAGTTTTTGAGTTTTGATTCGAATTTTCACCGTTATGATATTCAAAATCTGTGTCAATCCGTACTATCTGTGTTATCTGTGTTCTATTTAACCGTGTGGCTGAACAGATATTTCTCTCCGTTTTATTCACACTGAAATTATACCATCGAGTGAACCACTTGCCGATTCTCTTCCCCTTTGATAGAATGGGCATGGTTCATTTGGCTGACAATTATTTTTACAGATAGCCGTCCGGTGCCAATGTGGAGTAGGGAGTAGGGAGCAAGGAGTAGGAAGCAAGAGGCGTTGCCAGTCGCCCAAATCATCACGTTTTACGAAAGTTGTTGGCAAAAGTGTAAAATCTGTCAAGATGATTCTGGGGATAATGAACCGTGCCGTGATGTGTAACTTTGAACTTGAAACCTGAAACTTGAAACCTGATAACACGAGGAGAGAATGATGGACTTGGCAAGCACCATCAGAGATGTGCCGGATTTTCCGGTTGAAGGTATTTTATTTAAAGATATTACCACCCTGCTGAAAAATCCGGCGGCACTGAAAGAGGCTGTGGATAGAATGATGGCGTATGCCGAATCTCGCGCGGTGGATGTGGTGGTCGGCGTGGAATCGCGCGGGTTCATTTTCGGGATGCCGCTGGCGTACAATTTGGGCGTGGGGTTTGTGCCGGTGCGAAAACCGGGCAAACTGCCCGCCGAGAAAATCAGCGAGAGTTATACGCTGGAATATGGCACGAACACGCTGGAAATCCACGTGGATGCCATCGAAACGGGGCAGCGGGTGCTGGTGATTGACGATTTGCTGGCAACGGGCGGCACGGCGCTGGCGACGTGTCGGCTGGTGGAGCGATTGGGGGGCGTGGTCGCCGGGTGTGCATTCGCCATTGAGTTGAATTTTCTGCACGGGCGGGACAAATTGCACGGGTACGATGTTTATTCGATTGTGCAGGTTGAGGGATAGCGGTTACTCTGAGTGTCCATTCAGGGGGACGGGAAAAACGCCCTTCGATACGCGGTTCACGCAGTGAACCGCTACTCAGGATGCGTTTTTCCCTGCCGATTTCATCCTGAGTAGCCCGCAGGGCGTATCGAGGGGTGAAATCGGCAAAGTACCACTTGTGTTCATCTGTGGACTGAAAATCTTGTCTTGAGCTGAGGTTACTCCACCAAATCGGCGATGACCACCAGCCGGTGGGTGTCAATCAGGTATGGGTAACACGTTTGCAGGGTGGAAACGGGTCCGGTGGTGGGCAGCATCACCTCCACATCGGTGGGGTTGATGATGCGTTTTTCGCGGACTTCATAGGTATATTTGGTGTCTCCGGCATAAATGTAATAGCGGTCGCCCGGCTCCAATTTTTCCAGATAGCGGAAAATTTCGCCGAAAATATCGTTGTGCGCCGCCAGATACAGATTGCCGCGCTCGCCGGGGTTGGCGGAACCGGGCAAATGCCCCACACCTTTTTTCAAATCTTCCCATGTAACCCCTTCGATGATGGGGGCATCCACATTGATTTTGGGGATGACGATGCGCGTTCCCGGCGCTGCCTGCTGCTCCGGCGCTTCGATGACGGGGGCGATGGTGCTGCGCGGTTGCACCCAGTTTTGCAGGTGCGCGGGAATATCGGGCACGGCGCCGCCCGCCGAGGTGGGCGAGGTGTGTCCGCCGGGCAGACGGTCGAAGGGCAGCGGGTCGGTGGCACTCGGTTGCTGTATCGGAGCCGCTGCCACCGGCGCGGGGGGTTCCGCCACCAGCGCGGTCTGCGCAGCAGCCATCTCGCGGTTCAGCGAGCGTAAATTGTTGTATGAGACGCCCAAAATTACCAGCAGCCCAATCACGGCGGCGACTTCCACCAGCGTCAGCAGCCGGTCGGCGAGTGTTTTCGGTTTTTTGGGGCGGGCGGGTTTTTCTTTCGCCACCGGGGTGATGGGTTCGGTGCTGAGCAGGGCGGCACTGCGCGTCGCGCCGGTTGCCGACAACCGCAGGAATCGTTCTTTGCGGGCTTCGCGCTGTTTGATTTTCAGCACGCGCTCCAATTCTTCAACGCTCAAATTGTCTATTTTTTGCTGACCGAATACCATAACACCTCAACTTACCATAACAATTGTACATAAGTATTCTACGGGGTCGGCGCGGTTTTGTCAAGTGCGGGGACGAATAGCGAATAGCGAGTAGCGAATAGTGAATGGTGATTTGCTGACTGCTGACGGCTAACCGCTGACCGCTGATTGCAACCTTGAACTTTGAACCTTGAAACATTGAACTTTGAACTTGAAACTACCGGCGTTATTGGCGTGCGATACCATTCAATGGTATAATTTGCGGGTTAATTCTTTTTAGAGGTGTGAATTGTGGTTATAGCATTACAAATCATTCAAATTATCCTTTCAATTGCCATGATTACCGTCATTCTGCTGCAGGGAAATAACAGCAGCGTGGGCAGCGTGTTCGGTGGCAGCGGCGGTTTTTCTCGCACGCGGCGCGGCGCGGAAAAAGTGCTGTATCAATCCACCATCGGGTTGGCAATTGCTTTCTTTTTGGTGTCCATACTGATTGTGGTGCTCGGATAACCAGCCGAGCCATAATTCATTGACATCAAAATCACCGTGACAAATTTTACGCTTTCGCCAACAACTTGCGTGAAACGTGATGCGTGATACTTTGGGCGACCGGCAGTGTTCGCGGTAGAGAAACATTTTGCGCCATCATACAAGCGTAGGGGCGACCTTTATGGCTGCCCGAGACAGGGCAGCCACAAGGACTGCCCCTACGATTGTTCGAGGCTAACACAGCACACCAAACAGTTACCATCGAAATACATCCTTGCTCCTTACTTCCTGCTCCCTGCTCCATATTGGCAACAGTCGGTTGTATGTCAAAACGATTGTCAGCCAAGTGAACCACGCCAACACCGGTTGAGTACATTTTCTGTCTATGGGACGTTTCATTCGCTGGCAAGCGATTCTCGCTGTGGTGGGAACGTTGCTGCTGGCGGCATACCTTCAATCCATCGTTGTAAAAAAAGTCACCGTCGAAATCCCCGCCGAAGGCGGCACCTACCGCGAAGGGGACATCGGCGCGGTGCAATATCTGAACCCCCTGCTCGCCGAATATAACCCCGTTGACGCCGACATCACCAGCCTGCTGTTTGAGGGCTTGACCCGCGTTGACGCGCGCGGCGAACTTTACCCCCTGCTTGCCGAAAATTGGACGGTTTCCGATGACGGGCGCACATATGTGTTTGTGCTGCGCCCGAACGTTTTTTGGGCGGATGGCGAACCCTTCACCGCCGCCGATGTTATTTTCACCCTCAACCTCATTCGCGGCGGCGATTTCCCCGGCAATCCCGCGTGGCGAGACCTGTGGCGCTCGGTGAAAATCGAGCCGGTGGACGACACCACCATCCGTTTCGTGCTCGACGACCCCTTCCCCTCATTTCCATATTACACCACCATCGGCATTCTACCCAAACATCTGCTGAATGGCATTTCCGGAGGTGATTTGCTCACCAGCGATTTCAATCTTTCGCCGGTGGGAACCGGAGCATTCCGCGTCAAAAAACTCACGGCGGAAAAAGTAACACTCGTCCGCAACCCCCGCTATTGGGGCGAAAAAAGCCGCATCACCGAACTCGATTTTCAACTGTACCCCACCGCCGATGCGCTGCTGGCAGATTGGCGCGCAGGTGCGCTCGACGCCATCGGCAGAGTGCCCCCCGAAATGATACCCGCACTGCAAAACCAGCCCGATGTGCAACTTTTCAGCGCCCCGCTGCCGCAGTATAGCGTGGTGTATCTGAATTTGCAGCAACCCGAAAACCTGCCCTTTTTTCAATCCGCCGAAATTCGGCGCGCGCTGCTGATGCTGATTGACCGTCAGCAGATTGTGGATGATGCGCTGAACGGGCAGGGGGTGGTGGCGCGAGGACCCTTTTTGCCGTGGCAATGGGCATTCAACCCAAACCAGCCTTTTCCCGATTATGACCCCACTGCTGCCGCCGATTTGCTGGCGCAGGCGGGCTGGGTGGATACCGACGGCGACGGCATCCGCGACAACGGTTCGCTGCCGCTGCAATTTTCGCTGCTCACCGGCAACGACCCGCGCCATACCGCCGTGGCGAATCTGCTGGCGCAGCAGTGGCGGCAGGCGGGCATCGCTGTGATGGTGGAACCGCAGGCGGATGCGCTGACCGACCGTTTGACCCGGCACGATTTCGATACGGCGCTGGTGAATGTGGAATTGTTCGGCGACCCCGACCCGTATCGTTTTTGGCATCAGTCGCAAATTGACGGCGGGCAAAATTTCGGCGGGTGGGACGATACTGCCGCGTCCATTGCGCTGGAACACGGGCGAACCATCCTCGACCGCAACGAGCGCATCAAAGATTATTACACCTTCCAACAAATTTTTGCACAACAAACCCCTGCTCTGGTATTATACTACCCAACCTTCACGTTTGCGCTGCGTTCCGATGTGAAAAATGTGCAATTGCCGGCGATTGCCAATCCTGCCGACCGCTTTGCCACACTTAACCGATGGTATCTGCTCACCCAAAAGGTGATTGAAACTCGCCCCGGCACACCATAATTTGGAGAAAAAATGACCGTACCTGCGCCCCGTTTACACGATTTTGTGACCGCACACCGGCGCATTTCGCCGCACATTCGCCACA
>JALVZI010000575.1:10462-19978 GCA_027022125.1 Anaerolineae bacterium
TTCGCCACACCCCGCTTGTGCCCAGCCGATATTTGAGTCAACTGTGCGATGCCGACGTGTGGCTGAAACTCGATTTTCTGCAGCCGACCGGCAGTTTTAAAGTGCGCGGCGCGCTGAACAAACTGTCGCTGCTGGCGGAAAGCGGGCAATTCAACGGGGTGGTCACTGCCAGCGCGGGGAATCACGGGCTGGGGGTAGCGTATGCCGCCGAATCGCTGCAACTGTCGCCGGTGACGGTGTTCATCCCCAAAAATGCGCCGCAATCGAAACGCCGCAAACTGGCGCAATATCCCGTCACCGTGAAAGAGGCGGGCGAAACGTATGATGCCGCCCATCACGCCGCAGAAACCTTCGCGGCAGAAACGGGCGCGCAATACATTTCCGCCTATAATGATGTGGATGTGATTTTGGGACAGGGCACGTGCGGGCTGGAAATTATGATGGGGTTGCCGTCCGCCGATATTCTGCTGGTTCCCACCGGTGGCGGCGGGCTGGTCAGCGGTATTGCGCTGGCGACAAAAGCAATCAATCCCGGCACAGACATCATCTCGGTGCAACCGGCGGCATCGCCCGCCGCGAAACTGTCGCTGGCGCAGGGCTTTCCCATTGACCCGTATGAGCACGAACCCACGCTCGCCGACGGGCTGGCGGGTGGTTTCGGTAGCATTCCGTTTTATCTGGCACGCACGCTCATCGAAACGGTGCTGGTTCACTCGGAAACCGAAATTCGACGGGCGATTTTCACCCTGCTCGACCGCGAACAACTGTTGGTGGAGGCATCGGGGGCGATAGCCATCGCGCCGTTGCTGGCAGACCCGGCTCGGTTTGCCGGAAAAACGGTGGTGTGTGTGCTCACCGGCGCAAACATTGACAGCGCCGTCGTTGCCGATATTGTGCGCGAACACCGGAAAAATTAACACGGTTGATAACTTTCCATGTGACTGTTTAGGGAGATGGGAAAAACGCCCTTCGATACGCGGTTCGCGCAGCGAACCGCTACTCAGGATGCGTTTTTCCCTGCCGATTTCATCCTGAGTAGCCCGCAGGGCGTATCGAAGGGTGAAATCGGCAGAATACCACCGTACGCTGTACAGATAACTTTCCATCGGGAATACATTTTTATGCCATTGCAACATGCTTTATTCGATTTGGACGATACATTATATCCCCGCAACACGCCGGTTATGCCCGCTATCGGCGAGCGCATAAAAACGTATCTGATGGAAACGCTGGGGCTGACATATCAGGAAGCCACCGAGCGGCGAGCATATTTCAATTACACGTATGGCACGGTTTTGCGCGGTTTATTGCAGGAAGAGGCGGTGGATATTGACGAATATCTGGAATTTGTGCACGATATTCCCGTGAAGGACTATATTCAACCGAACCCGGAACTTGCCGAGTGCCTGAAATCGCTGCCCCTGCGAAAATTCATTTTCACCAACTCGTACCGCAAACACGCCGAAAACGTGCTCGCTGCGCTGGGCGTGTCCGGTGCGTTTGAAGATATTTTCGACATCCGCACCGTCAATTATGTCAGCAAACCCGCGCTGCATCCGTATCTCACGGTGGTGCACCGGCTGAACACCACCCCCGAAACCTGCGTTTATATTGATGACCAGTCTCGCAATTTAAAACAACCGAAACTGCTGGGCATGACCACCGTGCTGGTGGACGCCGACCCCAATCAGTGGGTGGACATCAGCGTGAAAAACGTGGTGGATGCGTGCTGGTCGCTGCATTATTTGGTTGATTATCAACAGGATGAGGATTGAGTGATGGAGAAACTGATTGCTCCCGATACCGTTCACACCACGTTTCACGTTCGTTACGCCGAAACCGATGCGATGGGCATCGTGCATCACTCTATGTATCTGGTGTGGTTTGAAGAAGCTCGCAGCGCACTGATGCGCGTGCAGGGAACCAGTTACGCCCAATTTGAAGCCGATGGTGTGTCGCTGGCGGTGTCGGAGGTGGAAATGCGGTTCATCGCCCCGGCAAAATACGACCAACTCATTACTGTGGAATGCCGTTTGAGTGAGGTGAAAAGCCGGAAAATGACGTTTGAATACACCGTGTTCAATGCCGAAACCGGGCAAAAACTCACCACCGGCATCACCCAGCACATCTGCATCAATCGAGACGGCATAACCACCCGCATTCCCCCGCAATGGGTCAAACGTTGGTCGGTGACGGAAAACAGTTGACAACTGCCGTTCACCCGTTTATACTTTCTATTGCCTATATCACAATTTAATAACTCTCGGAGGAGGAATTCAATGGAGAAGATATGGCTCAAAGAATATGATGAGGGTGTCCCGCACACCATCGACATTCCCGATGTTACGGTTGACCACTTTTTGGTGAATGCCGCTCAGCGCTTTCCCAACAATACCGCGCTGATATTTTTCAACAAAAAGATAACCTTTGCGGAATTGAATGAAATGGTCAACCGGTTTGCTGCCGCATTGCAAGTGAGCGGCTTCAAAAAGGGCGACCGCATTGCACTGTATCTGCCCAACTGCCCGCAATATACCATCGCATATTATGGCGCACTGCGCGCGGGGGGCATCGTTGTGCCCAGCAATCCGCTGTACGTTCCCCGAGAGTTGGAACACCAGATAAAAGATTCCGGTGCAACATACATCGTTTCGCTCAGTTTGCTGTATGGACGGTTGAGAAAGGTTCGCAAAAATCTGAACCTGAAACAGGTTATTGTTACCAACATCAAAGAATTTTTCCCGCCGATTACCAAACTTCTGTTCACCCTTTTCCGTGAAAATAAACCCGATATGAACGGCGAGCGTCACAGTTTGACCATTACCGATGAACCGGAAGGAACAATGTGGTTCCGCGACTTTTTGCGGTTGGGAACCAAAGGACCGGCGCCGGTAGAAGTTTCATCGGAAGATACCGCCGTGCTGATGTACACCGGCGGCACCACCGGCGTGCCGAAAGGCGCGCAACTCACCCACCATAATTTGGTTGCCAATGCTATGCAGGTTGCGGCGTGGATTCCCGACATGAAAGACGGCGAGGGGGTGATGATGACCGCTCTGCCGCTGACGCACAGTTACTCGATGACCGTTTGCCAAAACCATTCCATCTATCGCGGATTCGCACAAGTGCTCATTCCCAATGCCCGCGATTTGACCGATGTGCTGAAAAATCTGGAAAAACACCGCGTAACACTTTTCCCCGGCGTGCCCACCCTGTACACCGCCATCAACAACCATCCCGATGTGAAAGCCGGAAAATACGACCTGTCATCCATCGAGGCGTGTATCAGCGGGGCGTCGGGTTTGCCGCAGGAAGTGCAGAAAGAGTTTATGAACATCACCGGCGGCAAACTCATCGAAGGGTACGGTTTGAGCGAGGCTTCGCCGGTGTGCACCACCAACCCGCTCGGCAGTATGGGCAAAATCGGCACCATCGGTGTGCCAATGCCCAACACCGATGTGAAAATTGTCGATACCGAAACCGGGCAGAAAGTCCTGCCCATCGGTGAAATCGGCGAATTGTGTGTGAACGGTCCGCAGGTGATGAAAGGCTATTGGAATATGCCCACCGAAACCGCCAACGTTTTGCGCACCGATGAAGAAGGCAGAGTGTGGCTACACACGGGCGATATTGCCGCGATGGATGAAGATGGATACATCACCATCAAAGACCGCAAAAAAGATATGATTATCGCCGGGGGATACAATATCTATCCCAACGAAGTGGAGGATGTGCTGTACAGCCATCCCGCCATTTTAGAAGCGGCGGTGGTCGGTGTGCCGCACGAAACGCGCGGGGAAGTGGTCAAAGCCTTTGTGGTGCTGAAAGAAGGCGAATCGCTGACGGAGGAAGAATTGCGTCAGTGGTGCAAAAAAGAAATGCGGGCGTATATGGTTCCCAAATATGTAGAATTCCGCGATGAATTGCCCAAAACGATGGTCGGCAAAATTTTGCGCCGCCAATTGCTGGAAGAAGAGATGAAAAAACAGGGGAAGTGATACGGGGGAAGTCCAAAGTCTTACAAATGAGCAAATGAGCAAATGAGCGAATGGGCGAATGACCAATGAAAAAATCACGCATCACTCATCACGCATCACGTTTCAAGTAGCAGTGTTATCTTCAGGAGTGATACCAAATGGAACGAATTTGGCAAAAGGCATACGACCCCAGCGTCCCGCACCATGTCGAAATTCCCGACGAAACCATTGAGCAAGCGTTGGCAAAATCGGCGGCGGACTTTCCAAACCAGCCCGCGCTGATATTTTACAATCACACCATCACCTTTGCCGAGTTGAATGCGCTGGTGGACAAATTTGCCGCCGCACTGCAGGCAAACGGCTTGCAAAAAGGTGATCGCGTGTCGCTGTATCTGCCCAACTGCCCGCAATATACCATCGGCTATTATGGCACGCTGCGTGCGGGCGGCATTGTTGTGCCCACCAACCCGCTGTACGTTCCCCGCGAAATTTCGCACCAAATTCGAGATTCCGGCGCGAAATTTATGGTGTCGCTCAGCCTGATGTACGACCGCGTGCGCAAAGTTCGCGGCGAGTTGGGACTGCAAAAAGTTATCGTCACCAGCATAAAAGAGTATTTCCCCCCGATTCTCAAATTGCTTTTCACCCTGCTGAAAGAAAATAAACCCGATATGAACGGCGAACGCCATCGTGTGGATATTTCCGGCGATGCCGACACCGTCTGGTTTCAGGATTTTCTGCGCGAAGGTAGCGGCAAGCCTGCGCCGGTCGAAATTCAACCGGAAGATACCGCCGTGCTGATGTATACCGGCGGCACCACCGGCGTGCCGAAAGGGGCGCAACTCACCCACCGAAACATTATCGCCAATGTGGTGCAAACCGCCGGCTGGATTCCCGGCATCAAACGGGGCAAAGGCGTGACGATGAGCGCTCTGCCGTTGACTCACAGTTACGGGATGACCGCCTGCCAAAACTGGTCAATCTATTTGGGATTAGCACAGGTGCTCATCCCCAATCCCCGCGATTTGGACGATGTGCTGAAAAATCTCACCCGCCATAAAGTAACGTTTTTCCCCGGTGTGCCGACGCTGTATAACGCCATCAACAACCATCCCGATGTGAAAGCGGGCAAATACGACCTGTCGTCCATCGAAGTGTGTCTCAGTGGTGCGGCGGGACTGCCGCCGGAGGTGCAGAAGGAATTTATGCGGGTAACGGGCGGTAAACTGGTCGAGGCTTATGGCTTGAGCGAAACCACGCCTGCCGTCACCATCAACCCGGTGGAGAGCACCGGTAAAATCGGTACCATCGGCGTGCCCATCCCCAACACCGATGTAAAAATTGTGGATGCCGAAACGGGCGAAAAAGAAATGCCGCTCGGCGAAGTGGGTGAATTGTGCGTGCGCGGTCCGCAGGTGATGAAAGGTTATTGGAATATGCCCACCGAAACCGCCAATGTCCTTCGCCCCGATAAAAACGGCGATGTGTGGCTGTACACCGGCGATTTGGCGATAATGGATGAAGACGGGTTCGTGAAAATTGTTGACCGCAAAAAAGATATGATTATCTCCGGCGGATTCAACATCTACCCCAACGAAGTGGAATATATTTTGTACCAGCATCCGGCGGTGTTGGAAGTGGCGGTGGTCGGTGTGCCGCACGAAACGCGCGGCGAGGTGGCGAAAGCGTTTGTGGTGTTGAAAGAAGGCGAATCGCTGACGGAGGAAGAATTGCGTCAGTGGTGCAAGCAGGAAATGCGGGCGTATATGGTTCCCAAATATGTAGAATTCCGCGATGAATTGCCCAAAACGATGGTCGGCAAAATTTTGCGCCGCCAATTGCTGGAAGAGGAATTGCAGAAGCAGGGGGGAAAGTAACCGCGAGGCGGGCATCGCCCGCCGAAACAACCGCCAACCGGCAAATGCGGAGATGGCTTCGCGATAACAGATGACCGGTCAACGCGCGGAAACTTATTCCCGCGTTCACTAATCGCCTTGTTCGGTGATTTTTGTCCTTCGAGCCATTGCCTTTCGGCTGATTTCTTCCAGACTCAACTCTTCATCCATGTCTTGTCGCCACTTGGTGTAATCAAAAGGCTCACGTTGAATTAGCGCCACAAAACGCTCTGCCTCGACATCTCCAAGATAACGTACAAGCAACTGAAAACCTTTGGATTTGATTTCTGTATCTGTAATCATATCTCTATCTCTTTAATAAATCCGATTGGGTCAGCAACGTGTATTTGTTCAACCAGTCTCGCTTTCTTTAAGATTCCATCATCTGTGGTCAAGAAGTAGTCAGCGCCAGCCTGTATTGCACAGGCAATATGCAGAGAATCTATCTTTCTAATCCCTTTGTCGAGCAACGTTCCAGCCAACTCAAGCACAGTTTTACTTTCGATAATATCGGCTATTGCATATTTTTTCCATTTTGATATTTGTTCTCTTCGCTCTCTAAACGGGTTCTTCTCATTTTCATAGTCCAATATATAGGACCACACGAGTTTGAAATCTCCCTTCCTGATGTCCTCTTGTATTTTCATCTTCGCTTCTGCTTCCAATCGGATGCGAAGGTGCGATTGGTCATCATAAGGACGGTTAAAGCAGCAGTTGTCGAGGTAGATTTTCATTTGAATTTTGCGATCACTTATGGACTGTTTTTCTCGCCGAACAAATGAATATCCGGCTTGATTTTTCAATAGTTGCGGTTAATGGCGATGGGCTTGCAACTCCGCAACCCTGAACCACCTACGCCGGAACCGGCTCGGTTTCTACTGCGGGCGGTTCTTCCGTTTGAAAGATTGCCGCAAATTCCGCCGCATCGAGCGATTCTTCTTCCAGCAGGCGCTGCGCAATGGTGTCCAACTTGTCGCGGTGCTCGGTGATGAGACGTTTGGTGGTGGCATAAGCCTTGTCCACCAGCCGTTTCACCTCGCGGTCAATCTCTTCCGCAGTGGCATCGCTGTAATTGCGCTGCTCATTAATTTCCCGCCCCAAAAAAATCAATTCGTCTTTTTCGCCGTAAATGACGGGACCCATTTGTTTGCTCATCCCGTACTGAGTGACCATCGCGCGGGCAGTATTGGTTACCGATTGCAGGTCGGCGCTGGCGCCGGTGGTAATATCGCCGAACACCACTTCTTCCGCCACGCGCCCGCCGAGTGCCACCGCCAGTTGCGCTTCCAGATATTCTTCATCCATCAGCGTGCGGTCATCTTCCGGCAAAAACCATGTTACGCCACCCGCCATTCCGCGCGGCACGATGGTAACTTTTTGCACGGGGTCGGCTTTGGGCAGCAGATGCCCCACCAGCGCGTGTCCCGCTTCGTGGTATGCCACCACTTTCTTTTCTTCTTCGGGAACCACTCGACTGCGCCGTTCCGGTCCCAATTGAACTTTTTCGATGGCTTCTTCCAATTCCGCCATACCGATTTCTTTTTTATTGCGGCGTGCCGCCAAAATTGCGGCTTCGTTCACCAGATTTTCCAAATCCGCGCCCACAAAACCGATGGTGCGTTTTGCCAGCGTATCACGGTCAACTTTGGGCGAAATCGGTTTGCCGCGCATATGCACGTCCAAAATTTGCCGCCGTCCGAGCCAGTCGGGGCGGTCGAGCACCACCCGCCGGTCGAAACGTCCCGGGCGGAGCAGCGCCGGGTCGAGAATGTCGGGGCGGTTGGTGGCGGCAATCACAATCACGTTGGTATCGGTGTCGAACCCGTCCATCTCCACCAGAATCTGGTTCAGCGTTTGCTCGCGCTCATCGTGCGAACCGCCCAGCCCCGCGCCGCGATGCCGCCCCACGGCGTCAATCTCGTCCACAAAAATGATGCAGGGGCTGTTCCGTTTCGCCTGCTCGAACAAATCGCGCACGCGGCTGGCACCCACACCGACAAACATTTCCACAAATTCCGAACCGGAGATGGAGAAGAAAGGCACGCCCGCTTCGCCGGAGACGGCTTTTGCCATCAGGGTTTTGCCGCAGCCGGGCGGACCCACCATCAGCACGCCTTTGGGGATGCGCGCACCGAGCGAGATGAATTTTTCGGGTTCGCGGAGGAATTCGACGACTTCATTGAGTTCCTCTTTGGCTTCGTCTGCGCCGGCGACATCATCGAAAGTGACGGTGGGTTTATCGCCGGTGAACATTCGGGCGCGGCTTTTGCCGAAACTCATCGCCTGACTGTTCGACCCCTGCGCCTGCCGTACCATAAAATACAGCAGCCCGCCGATGAGTATCAGCGGCAAAATGGTAATGGCTAAACTTCCCCAATCTGTCCACGGGCTTTCCGGCTCAACCACTATCGTCACATGAGCCAGGTCACTGGGGGTAACACCCAACCCGGTCATCATATCGAAAAGCGGCACACCCGGTTCTTTGCGGGCAACCTGTTCTTCCGGTTGGTCGAAATAGGTTACCAGCAAATCACCATTGGTTTTCACCGTGATTTTTTTGACTTTTTGCTGTTGAATCTGTGTTGCCAGTGTGCTGATATCCAACTCTTGGGGTTGAGCGCGATTGCTGAAAACGCTCATCACCAGTGTCACAATGGCAGCGATAATCAAAATATATATAAGACTGTTTTTGAAAAAAGTTGACCGCAAATGTACCTCCAAACGGTGTAAAGTGTCGTATGCCGATATTATAGCCGGTTGCACAAAAAATAGCGAATGATTTTAATTTGCCGGATGAATACCCAAACGGTTAATTTACATGAATTTCCTGTAAAATCAAAGATTGGTCTTCCACTTGCAGAGACCCACCCGAAATGACAGGCAATCCCCGACCGCTTTCCGGCTCTATCCACGCCAGACGCAGTTGGTATGCCCCCGTGTCGATGTTTTTCGGGATGATGAGTTGGTAGGCATCCACCACTTGCTGCGACGCCAGCCAGCTGAGGGTGGGGCGTGTGCCCCGCGCTGGATTGCTCTGATATTCCGCCACATGCTGTCCGTCGGGCGTGGTTAATTGCAGCAGGACATCATAATTTTTGCGCGGCGGTTTTATGGCTTGCCAATACAGTGTCAGCGGGATGGTGTCATCTTGGTTGTAGAGCACTTTTGGAATTTCATAAGCCACCAGCATAATCTGGTTATCGAAATTCGCGCCCACCGGAACTTTTGTGCCCGCACTGATTTTCAGGGTGACGGTGGCATTTTCGGATAGAAGCGCTTGCCCCGCCGGAGATTGTTCCAGCACGGTGCCGGGCGGTTCCAAACTCCACACATCGGTGGTTTTTATGTTCAGATGTGCCTCTTTTAATTTCTGCTCCGCTTCGCTGAATTGAAAACCGGTTACCTGCGGCACTTCCACCAAATTTCTGCCCCGACTGAGTGTAACATACACCGCATTTCCGGCAGCGACGGGCATTCCTGCCGGTACCGATTGTTTCACCACCGCGAACGGTTCCAGCGTGGGGTCAACTTCATAGCCGTTGATGACCATTTTCAAGCCCAGTCCCTGCAAAATTGCTTCCGCTTCTGATTGGCTGAAACCGATGAGCAGCGGCACGCGAACCTCGCCGGGGGCGGGGGTGGGG
>JALVZI010000576.1 GCA_027022125.1 Anaerolineae bacterium
GAACCAAGTTGCTCAAAACACGTGCTCCACCATCTATCAGGTCAAACAAAATCTACTTGACAACTATATGCAGGCTCAATTACGTAATCCTTCCATCCCCATGCTGCCTGCGTAAGTCCTATGGTTTTTTCCAGAGAAATTTCCAACTGTTTTTTGGGGGAATCCAGCGTTAAAACAACTGTCGGCGGGGTGTGAGCATACGGTTTCGCCCCGGTTTTTTCGTGGGGAACATTTGCATTTGCCGCTGCGGCAGATTCGGTTTCATCTTCTATCAATGGAAAGGTATCGCGCGTTTCTTCATCCAGCAGATACGTGCCGCATTCATCGCAAAACAGCGTGTTATCAACATGTGACGTTTGGCAAAACGGGCAGATAATCATTGTCGGTCTTTCATCAAAAATAATAAACTTATTGAAACTTTTCGTTTGACCGGATTTCCGCATCAAATTAACGCGAATTTCTCAAATTTAAGCGTAAAATCTGTGAAATTTGTGAAAATTCGATGCAAAAAAGAGAAAAGTAAGAGTTTTATTTAGTTCAATAACTATGTGTACATCATAACCGCATCCGGCGAAAAATTCAAATATGGCGATAATGAGAATTTATTGTGCCGCAATTTTTGGGAAAACCCGGCAAATGCACACTGCCATGTGACGAAATCGAAAAAGTTTGTATAATAGTGCCGTCTGCCCCCGTAGCTCAGGGGATAGAGCAGAGGTTTCCTAAACCTTGTGTCGCAGGTTCGATTCCTGCCGGGGGTACAGCAGCAGGTCGGCATTGCCGGCCTATTTTTTTAACCGAACCGAGGATGGCGAGCGATTTTCACCTTTTTTTAATCTTTTCGGGGCATAATATGTGTAGCGTAAGGGGATAAGGTGTACAAAGCAAGAAGCAAGGGCTTGTTCAATGAATATGATAACTTCAGTATAGGGTCGAAAGTAGGGGCAGCTCTTGTGGCTGTCCTGTTCCGGGCGACCACAAGGGTCGCCCCTACATATTAAACGAATATCCGGTTTGACTTTGCACTAATTTTGCATTCGAACCCCGTATTGCGTACTGCGTGAAATCACGTAATACGCAATACGTTTACCACAGACAAACATCGGTAAAACGCAAAAAAAACACTCTGCTGGATAGTCACAACAGGTCAAAACTATATGAATGGCATTTCCGGGCAACCGACTTTAAAAGTAAAAATGGGAATATTGATGCTGGTGCTGGGTACAATTCTGCTCGGCACGGTGGGCGGCGCGGTGATGGGCGGTTTGGCGGGATACGCGCTGGCACAAAATTCCAAACCCGAACCCATCGCGCTGACCGATGCTTCGATGCCATCCAGCCGCACCGAGTTGAAACCGGTGATGCAGGCTTCGGCGGATATTACCGCCGAACAACAGGTTATACCGGAAAATGAAGCCCTGATTTCCGCTGTGGAAAAGGTCAATCCGGCAACCGTTACCATTTTGAACCAGTCTTTTCAGGGCATTTCATCCGGTTCCGGCGTAATTGTGGATAAAGCCGGATATATTGTCACCAACCATCATGTGGTGGCAGACGCCGAAAAAATCTGGGTGATTCTGTCGCACGGCGGACGGGTGGAAGCGCAAATGGTCGGCTCTTCTGCCGATTTCGATTTGGCGGTGGTTAAAATTGATGCCGATTATGTGCCCGCCGTCGCCCAATTCGGCGATTCATCTGCACTGCGGTTGGGTGAGCGGGTTGCCGCCATCGGCAGTGCGCTGGGTGGATTTCGCAACACCGTCACCAGCGGAGTCATCAGTGCGCACAACCGCTCGCTGGGGGGGCAAAACGGATTGCTGCAAACCGATACGCCCATCAACCATGGCAATTCCGGTGGTCCGCTCATCAATTTGAAGGGCGAAGTGGTCGGCATTAACGTGATGGTTTTGCGCGGCAGTGGTTTTTCCGGCGATGTGGCGGAAGGGCTGGGGTTCGCCATTCCGTCAAACACGGTCGCATCGGTGGTGAAACAACTCATCGAAACGGGACATGCCGAAATGCCGTTTTTGGGGGTGTCGTACAGCGTGCTCAATCCGCAGTTGAGCATGGAATACGGCATTCCGCTGACTGACGGCGCGTACATCGAAAAAGTGCTGGCGGGGTTCCCCGCAGAAAAAGCGGGCATTCAACCGCACGATGTCATCATTGCCATCAACGGGCGCACAGTGGACGACCAGCATCCGCTGGGGCAGCAACTGATGATGTATTCGGTGGGCGAAACGATTGAATTGACGGTGATTCGCGGCGAGAAACAATTGCAAATTCCGGTGACGCTGGGTAAACGCCCGGAGAGTCCGTAACCGAAAATTGAAGGACAACCCGAAACAGACTATAATACAAGCTGGCGCTCGCGCCGGCTTATTTTTTGAACTGGTTGAAACTTTTTGTGTGACTGAATTTCAGCCACGAATTTCCACAAATTTCACGGATTTTTAATGTCATTCCGGAATTTCCCGCAGGGAAATATCCGGAATCCATAGCGAAACACCGTGGATTCCCGCTTTCGCGGGAATGACATTATAAAAATTGCCGATGATTTTTGTAATTTCGACACACTTTTCAAAAGTTTCATTTAGTTTTTTATGAAAAGGAATCAATCTCATGACCGAAAAAAACATCGAAACAAATGTGGTTGCACTTTTGAAAAAATACAATTTGCAATTGGGCATTGCCGAATCATGCACCGGCGGGCTGATGGGACATCGCATTACCGATGTGCCCGGCAGTTCGCAGATTTTTCGCGGCGGAGTGGTTGTCTATTCTTATGAAGCGAAAGAAACGCTGTTGGGCGTGAAACATGAAACGCTGGTGGCACACGGCGCGGTGAGCGCAGAAGTTGCCATCGAAATGGCAGAAGGGGCGCGGCGCATCTTTCGCAGCGATTATGCGCTCTCCATCACCGGCATCGCCGGACCGGGCGGAGGTATGCCCGGCAAACCGGTGGGACTCACCTATATCGGTTTGGCGTTTGATGGGGAAACGCGCTGGCAAAAGCACATCTGGCAGGGTACGCGCGCGGAAAACAAAATGCAATCGGTGAATGCCGCGCTGCAATTTTTGTTCGATACGGTGATGGCGCGAGAGGGGGAAAATGCAAAATAGCGAATGGCTCGACGAAGCGATTCTGGTGGAAGGCGGTTTGCGCGGCGAATTGCTCGTGCCGCGAAAAGTGGTGTGGCGCGGAAAAACGCTCACGGTGGTTTCGACGGGCAGACAGTGGCTGGCAGACGACATCACCCATGTGCTGGTTGAACTGCACGACCGTAGCCGCATGGAACTGACATTCTCGCATCAATCGGGGTGGCGGGTGGTTCGCTATTGGCTGCCGCCGGCGGCAACGGTGTGAGTGTCTGTGTAGCGTGCGAAAAGATGGTTCATCAAATCCCATTGGCAAATGCCGGAAACTGATTCCATATCTTACCTTGTAACGTTCTACCGTTTTTCTTTTTTCGAGTTCCCCCCCATTGTTTGAAAAAGAAGGGAACACCGGATTGCACGCACTGGTCACGAATATCTTTGACCCATGTTTCGTCCATTGGTCGAGCACCGGGTCCCGACTCGCCGCCAACGATAACCCAATCTATACCGGTTAGGTCAATGTTGGGGATAGCAGACAATAACGGTTCCAGCGACAAAAATTTTATAGCGGCATCGGTTTCTCGTAAACGGTCAATGCGATGAGTGTAAGCAACATGTTCAACGCTCACGCCCATCCACACATTAGGGGGCCAGTTAATATACGGTGATAACTCCGCTAATCTGTCGGCTCGCTTGGTGAGCACCTGAAATTGGTGCTGTGAGGCACGCGCCATAACATCGAACACGCGCAATATAAATTCAAGCGGCACGTCATGATGGAATAAATCGCTCATCGAGTTTACAAAAATCATTCTCGGCTTTTTCCACTGCAAAGGGCGTTCCAGCATATGTTCGTGCAAAGTAAGTTTGAAGCCGTTAATGTAATTTGGCTGCCCCATCCCCTGTAAACGTCTTGCCATTCGTTCCGCATAACAATATTTGCACCCCGTACTGATTTTTGTGCAACCTGTAACCGGGTTCCATGTTGCCTCAGTCCACTCAATTGAGGATGTTGCCATTATTATCTCCTCTTGTGCTGAACAGATATTATACCCGAACCAACTTGTTATGTCTAAGGACTAGAACAACCGTTTCTGCCCAAACGGTGTTTGGCGGGTGGATGATTTCCAAAATTTATGTCCCAACTCATGTTTACTGGCAAAAAGAAGCCGGTATAACGGAGCATTTCGTTTTTTATTGCGGATTAATGGCTCAATACCCGTTTCGTCTTCGCTCAGCACACCAACATATCCCAGTTTTTTCAACTTTGATTTGTAGTAATCTATGAGCGCACGATGTAAGAAGTCGGGTTGCTTGCGGTCTATTTTGTGGCGTTTGTAAATTTCACGCCACATAGTATCTCCAAAGAAACGGTCAACAATAGTTTTGTCATCACTGGCAAAATACTTTCTCATCGTTCTGTTCAAGCCGCCTTGCGAATAGTGAATAATGAGATCCATCTTTTTCACCTGCGCGAGTTTGGCAACGGTTGCCCATGTCAATTCAAGCCCATCAGGGTCTAAAAATGCCAAATTGAGAGAACTCCATTTATCCCTATGTTTTTGGTCTTCCGCTTGAATCCGCGCCACCAGTTGCTGCACATACACATTGCTATCGCCATTGTGGTAGTGAATAGTGGTTGTCGTGACCACCGCCCCGCAGCGTTTTTTTAGAGCGTTCAAATTATCTTGATTGTATTCGACAAAAACACATTCGGTAAAAGGCTGGGGTGCGGTCAATGCCAATAGCGGTGAACCTAAAATGTAGGTATCTTTTTCTTCGATGTATAGTTTGCCTGTGCCGGCGAAAAGGTCAATGTAACGCCGACTGCGCCACGGTTTATTATGCATCGAAACGGAGAAACGAGCGATATATTCTGTCAGGTAATAGAGTTTTTCAACTGCCCACGGTCCAAATTTGCGAGTCGGAAGTTCGTCCGACACGGGACGTAAATAATCAGACATTGTGATTCTCTCTTTGTGCAGTAAAATGTGCCAAAGTCTCGCCCGTTATTTCTTCACCAGCGCGGCTTTCTTTTCCGCTTTGGCGACAAATTTTGCGCTGTTGACCATAAATCGGGTGTGTGTGCCTTTTGCCACCGGTTCGATGTCATCTTGTGCGGCAATTTCAAAAACCAGTTTTCGCCCGTCAATGGCTTGCAGAGTGGCGGTGGCGGAAACGGTCATCCCCACCGGGGTTGCCGCCAAATGGTCGAAATTCAAATTGGTGCCGACGGTGGTTTGCCCGTCGTCCAGTGCGCCATCCAGCGCGGCGACGGCGGCTTGCTCGATGAGCCGCGCCAGTTCCGGCGTGGAAAACACGGGAACCAACCCGCTGCCCACCGCACTGGCGGTCATTTCCGGCGTCACTTTTTCCGAAACAGTGGCAGACAATCCGAGTTTTAAAGTCATAGGGTCTCCTTTTGTGTGATGCGTGATTAGAGATTAGAGATTAGCGATTGGCGATTTTTTACCCCTTGCTTCTTGCTCCTTACTTCCTGCTCCATCACTTCGGTCGCCAGTAAAAAACACGTTCCTCACTGGATGGACTCAATGGCAAATCGGGCTGTCCGTTTTTCGCCGTGCCGCCTTTGCGCACCGTTACCCACCACCAAAATTCATCTTTTCCGGCGTGCCCATACCCCGCTTCGACCGGAACCTGCCACGAAGTATCTTTAATGAGTCCGCTGCCCCAATAGCGCGGTTCATCTCCCACAAAATAGCGAATGGTCACATCGTAAAATTCATCGTCAGCCAAATTGCCGACCGGTTTCCACTGCAGCACAATTTTTTCATATTGCCCGTAAAAAACGGCTTCCGGGTCGGGGGAAATCAATTGCGGTGCGGCGTATTTCAATTCGGTTGCGGGTTGAGTCGCCGGCGTGTCGGTTGAAGCGGTTTCTGCCGGTTTTGCGGTGGCAACGGGCGCGGCGGTGGGGGTTGGTGGTTGTTGAGCCAGTTGTTCCAGCGCCGAAGCTTGTTTTTCTGCGGCGGCGGATGTGTCTTCGATATTCAGATTCAGCGCGGCGGTAAAATCTTCCAGCGCCGCTTGCAGATTTCCCGCCGCTTGTGCCGCCGTGCCGCGCTGCAAATAAGCGTTATACAGCGCGACGGCGGCTTGTCCGCGAGCGTATGTCGGGTCATTTTTGACGATGGGTGTCAGCGCGGCGATGATTTCATCGGGGGTGGAAGATGTTTTCTGGGCGGAAACATACTGCTCGGCGCGCGAAACGGCTTTTTTCAAATCGTCGCGGTCGGGGCAGATGACACTACCGGCTTCAAAATCTGCCTGCGCCGCCTGCACGGTGGCAATATCGGCGGGCGATGTGGTGTGCGAGAGCCGTTC
>JALVZI010000577.1 GCA_027022125.1 Anaerolineae bacterium
GTTATCGTATCGGCAGATGGCGGTCGCATCTTTAACAACCTTTACCCAAACTTTACGCCGAACCGGAGTTGATTTTTACTTTCCCCGCTGGTAGAATTGATTTGTTGGTTATTTGTCCTTTGCCATTCGTCATTTGTGAAACGTGATGCGTGAGGCTTGCCACTCTGCAACCCTGTAACTTTGAGACTCTGAACTTGAAACTATGAACCCACTCCCCCCCAACCTGCCCTATACCCTGCCCGCCGAAAATGCCGAGGCGTGGCGCACGCTGAACGCCGAACTGACCACCTGCCGCGCTTGCCCGCGACTGGTGGCGTGGCGCGAAAAAGTAGCGCGCGAAAAACGCCGCGCATATAAAGATTGGGAATATTGGGGAAAACCTGTGCCCGGTTTCGGCGACCCGCACGCTCGATTGTTCATCGTCGGGCTGGCGCCGGGCGCACACGGCTCGAATCGCACCGGGCAGATGTTCACCGGCGACAGTTCCGGCGACACGCTCTTTGCCGCGCTGCACCGCGCCGGTTTCGCCAACCAGCCGAGCGCCCGTCGCCGCGAAGACGGGCTGGTGCTGCACGATGCGTTCATCACTGCGATTGGACGCTGTGCCCCGCCACAGAACAAACCCACCCGCGCCGAGTTGAACGCTTGCCAGCCGTTCCTCCACCGGGAATGGGAATTGATGCCGCAGGTGAAAGTGGTGATGGCGCTGGGGAAAATGGCTTTCGATGATATGCTGCGCCTGTGGCGCGCCGATGGATTCGATGTGCCGCGCCTGAAATTCGGACACGGCGCAGAAGCCGTCATCAACCTGAATGGTCGCACGGTGCATCTGCTGGCGTCGTATCATCCCAGCCGCCAAAATACGCAAACGGGACGGCTCACGCCGCAAATGCTGGATGACGTTTTCGCCCGCGCCCGGTCGCTGGTGGGTGGAGAATAGCGGTTGGTTATTGGGAAATTCGCTGAATCGTTGCCCGTTTACTGCCCGATTGAAGATGCTTGTTTCAGCGCATCAAATTGCTGCCGAAAATACTCAAATTTCGATGCCGACAGACTGCACAAATCTTTCTTCTCATCCCCAAATTCAGAAGTGGCATTTTGCGGCTTCAGTTTTTTAAAATAGCACTGGATTTTCGAATCCATATAACTATCTAACGCCGCCTGCACTTTCAGAGCATCAGCCGGTGCATCGAGATTCTTTACTTCCGTTTGGATTGTCTGCAATTGGCGGATGACGGGGGGTAAATTTTCAACTGAGGTGTCATCTGCCACGGCAACCGTTTCCGAAAAATTTTGCGCCAGTTGCTCAATGCGGGTGACAAATTGTTGCATCTGTGCATCACCGGTTGGAGCAGGGGCAACCGTCGCGGGCGCACCATTGCGACAAGCCACCAAAACTACCAGCACGCCCGCCAAAAATAACAGCCGTCTCATCCGCAGCCTCCTTTTGCTCCGATTATATCACACCCGCCGTACCCTTCCTGACAAACCAGCGACAAATCGGTGACAAATTGTACCCACAGCACAGACAGCAAAACCTGAAACCTGAAATTTTGAATCCGGAACGTATCTGTTCAGCGTGTAGTGGTATTTTGCCGATTTCACCCTTCGATACGCCCTGCGGGCTACTCAGGATGAAATCGGCAGGGAAAAACGCATCCTGAGTAGTGCATCATCTAGTCTTAATTGTCGGGCTATTGTCCACTGACAAAAGGTGTAAAAATTGAACCACAGAGGCGCAGAGGCACAGAGAAAGTAAACTACCACCGGCTAGAAGCCGGTGGCTTTAACCTGCGACTGGAAGTCGCCTAAAGTTCCGTAACCTGAAAATTGTCTTTGTCATTCGGAGGCTGCTCCCCTTGTGACTCGATATATTGCT
>JALVZI010000578.1 GCA_027022125.1 Anaerolineae bacterium
GTGCTGGATTGGGAGATGGCAACCGTTGGCGACCCGCTGATGGATTTGGGTAGTTCGCTGGGGTATTGGGTGCAGGCAGACGACCCCGAAATTTTGCGTCGAGTTGCGTTTGGACCGACAATACTGCCCGGCAACCCCACTCGCGCCGAATTTGCGAAACTGTATGCGCAAAAAAGCGGGCGCAGTGTTGACGATTTGGTTTTCTATTATGTTTACGGGCTTTTTAAATTAGCCGTTATCGGGCAGCAGATATACAAACGGTACAAAAGCGGTTTCAGCAAAGACCCGCGATTCGCCCATTTGAACCACGTGGTGCGGGTGCTGGGGCAAACTGCCGTCCGCGCCATTGAGCGGGGAGAAATTTAGGGTGGTGCCTCAAATTGGCTGACGGACGAAATTATTCGTGGAACTAAATGAAACTTTTGAAAAGTGTGCCAAAATTACAGAAACCATCGGTAATTTTTTAAATGTCATTCCCGCGAAAGCGGGAATCCACTATGTTTTGCTGTGGATTCCGGATATTTCCCTGCGGGAAATTCCGGAATGACATTTAAAATCCGTGAAATTTGTGAAAATTCGTGGCTGAAATTCAGTTACACAAAAAGTTTCAACAAGTTCGTGGTATGTCATTCCCACGAAAGCGGGAATGACATTTTCCTGAAATCCATTTGCGCTATATTCATCATTCAAAAGTGTCCGGTAATCAGTTTGGTGTTATAATGCAGGCTATGAAAACACTATTGAAAACACTGCTTTTGGGAATTTTTTTGTTGGTTTTGATTACCGGTTCATTTGCCGGCGGGGCGATGGCGGCACAGGTGGGCTATCTGCCGCGAATTGTGCCCGCCAGCGCCGCCGCCGATGCGCCCACCGATGATATGTCGGTGTTTTGGGAGGCATGGCGGCTCATCCGCGCAAATTATGTCGACCGCGCCGCGCTCGAACATCCCAACCAACTGGCATACGCTGCCATCCGCGGGGTGACGGACGCGCTGGGTGACACCGGGCACACCCGTTTTTTGACGCCGGAAGAAGCGAACGCCGAAAATGAGCATCTCGACGGTAAATTTTTCGGCATCGGCGCGTATTTGGGCGTGGATGACCAGAAACGCCCGTTCATCATCACTCCGTTTGCCGGGTCGCCCGCCGAAAAAGCGGGTATCCGCGCCGGAGATGTAATTTTGCAGGTGGATGGCGTGGATGTGACCGGTATGCCGCTGGATGATGTGGTATCACGCATCAAAGGCGAAAAAGGTACCAAAGTGACACTCACTGTGCTGCACGAAAATGAGTCCGCGCCGCAGGACATCACGGTGGTGCGCGATGAAATCAAAATTCCGGCGGTGGATTGGGCGTTCATCCCCGATACCAAAATTGCGTTCATCCGGCTGAACCAGTTCAGCGGGGTGGTTAACGAGCAGATGGTGGCGGCGATAAAATCGGCGCAGGCAGAGGGCGCCACCGCGCTGATTGTGGATGTGCGGATGAACGGCGGCGGGCTGCTCGACCAAGCTATAAAAGTCAGCAGCCAATTTTTGCAGGATGGCGATGTGTTGCTGGAGAAAAACGCCAAGGGGGATGTGAAACATTTTCCGGTGGAAAAGGGCGGTATCGCGCTCGATATTCCGCTGGTGGTGCTGGTGGATAAAGGCACAGCCAGCGCCGCCGAAATTTTCGCCGGCGCGATTCAAGACCACAAGCGGGGCACGGTTATCGGCGAAAAGACTTTCGGTACAGGCACGGTACTTACCCCGTACACGCTCAGTGACGGTTCGATGCTGCTGCTGGGCACATCGGAATGGCTGACACCCGACGGGCGGCAAATTTGGCGGCACGGTATCACCCCCGATGAAACGGTTGAATTGTCGGCTGACCAGCATCTTTTAATCCCGCCAGATGTGAAAAAAATGACCGCCGATGAGTTCCAACAGGCGGGTGATGCCCAACTGCTGGCGGCGGTCAAAGCGTTGCAATAGACTTGAGCGGTCAGCAGTCAATCGGTGGCTGACCGCTATTCGCTATAAACTATTGCACCGTCCACACTAAAAATTCGGATTACATCAAATATCGGTAAAGTTCTACTGCATCGTCCAACCTTAATTGTCGGGTTATTGCCCGTGAAAAAATTAAACCACAGAGGCGCAGAGAAACAGAGAAAAATAAGGTTTGAGAGCCGACTATATAGCAGAATTCGTAATTTTTGATGAAATTTTGAACCGGAACTCAAAAATTTTTTAAATTCTCCGCGTCTCTGTGCCTCTGTGGTGAAAAATTAGGGCGTGTTGACGTTTTGTTTTCAGCGGGAAAAACGCATCCTGAGTAGCGGTTCACGCAGTGAACCGCGTATCGAAGGGCGTTTTTCCCTGCCGATTTTCACCCTTCGATACGCCCTGTGGGCTACTCAGGATGAAAAATCGGCAAACGTCAACAGAACCTAGACAACAAAAAATCACGTTTGTGTTCACCTGTGGACTGAACACAATGAGACTATTTTATCTGCTTTTGGCGATGTGGCAATTTGTCACACGGGGGCAACCCCATTGACCACCAGCGCCGCCGAAAGAATCCACAATTGGCTGTACAGCAGTACCCGCCGCGATTTGATCAGCCCCCCGAACAGAAGCATACTCGCCGCCAGCCCCTGTGTCAGTCGCACCATCGCCGCCGGTTCGCGGAAGGTGGACGCCGGCAGAAAGAGTATCACTGCGCTGTTGAGCAGCAGTGCCAGCACAAACGGATGCACCAATTTTGCGGACAGACTCCGCACGCCGAGCCACAGTCCCGCCAGCGCGGGGAAAATGGAGAGCGGCACCACCACCAGCGACACCAGCGCGAATGCCGTCACACTGACGCCCGCCATCCACAGCCAGCCGCCCAGCGGAATGACGCTGAACGGCGTCGCCCCCTCGCCGCCGGAGCCGACCCCGAATGCGCCGAGCCATCTCCACAGAAAAAGTTGCCACGCGGCAAACGGCACGCCCGCCAGCACCAACATGCCCGCCGCACGCCAATTTCGTTTCCACAAAAAATACAGCCCGAATGCCGCCGCGAAAATGAGGGTGGTTTCTTTTGCCAGCGCCGCCAACGCGAACAGTAGCGCCATCCAGCCGAACCGTTTTTTGAGCCATGCCAGCGCCGCCAATTGCACCAGCGCCTGCGCCAGCGATTCATTCAAATCGGTGCACAGCACCAGAAATTGCCCGCCGTATAGCCCGTATCCCAGCGCGAACCAGCGGCTCACCCCCAGCGCCGACAGAATCCGCGCGGTAGCCCATGTGCCCGCACCGATGGCGAGCAGATTCAGCGCGATGAGACTCCACGGGATGAGCGCGGGGTTCCCCATTGCCAGCCAGCGCGCCAGCATAGGATACAAAATGCGCTGATAGCGGTATGCCGGCACATCGATGAATGGCGCGGCGCGCGCCGGAGACAGCGCAATCTGGTAGGCGAATTGCCCGTCATACCCCGCCGTGCCGCCGGGCACGCCCTGCGAGAATTTTGTGCCCAGCACGGCGAATGCCAGCGGGTCGCCGTTGTTTTGCGCCAGCACAATGGCGGCATACAGCAGCATCACGCCCAGCGTGATGGCGGTGGGGGAAATCAGTCGTTTCACGGTGTGCCTCCGGCGGTGTGATAGTTTTTCAGCCATTCGATGAACGGTTGCATGGAGATGTCCATCAATGGGCGGCGGAACTGTGGGAGCAAATCAAAGGGCAATCCCACTTGATTGTATGCGCCGAAATAATAGGGTGCGGAATAGTAATTTGTGTGTAGTGTGCTTTCGGTCAGATCTTTTAAATAATTTTGCAGGATGGCTGCCGCGCGGGCATCGTCGCCTTGAAAATGGGCGAAGGTGGCTTCTGTGCCGACCACCCGAAAATGATTGGGGGAAATGAATTTCGCTGTGGCGAGCGAATGCTCGGCGGCGGGATTGTTCAGCCCCAATTGCGCCATTGCCAGCCCAGCCCATGCTTCGGCGTTGCGGGAATTATCAGCCAATTCTATATTGAAAATCTGCGCGGCGGAGGCATAATCACCCGCCGCCAGCGCCTCCCAGCCGTTTGCTAGCGGTGCGCGATAATTGCCCGCGCCCGGCATTGATTGCCGCAGCGGGGTCATCAAAAAATACACATCGTTTGCCAGCGCCGGGTTAATGTCGATGGCTGTGCTGTACCATTTTCGGGCGGCATCATTGTCGCCCAATTTTTCTGCCATCCAGCCTGCATTCAGCGCCAAAAGGCTGTTTTGCGGTGTAGACTCTGCCACCGCTTGCATTAAAGCGAACCCATCTGCCCGTTGTCCCGCTTGCCAAAGCATCATAGCAACATTGGCGCGGTGAACAGACCAGTATGGGTCGCGGTTTAGTGCGTCTAACGCTAGCGGTAGCGCATCTGAAATGGGTACGGTGTCGCCGGTTTCATCTGCCCACCGGACGCTTGCCAGTCCGCATTGAAACTCAAACAGTGTTTTTTCGGGGTATTTCGCCGCCACCGAGCAGATATTTTCCCGCGCCGAAGCCCAATCATTCGCTCGAGCCGCCACCAGTCCGCGCTCATATTGCATGTTGCCGCGCAGTGTCCATCCCCCCGTTGTTATCAAGACCCCGAGTGTGGCTGCCAGTAGCCAATTCCCGCGCCGTAGCGGTACGGTTTGCGGTAACTGATGCGTGGCGACTGCTAGCAATAGTAACGCGAAGGCAGTATAGAGTGGCTGCCACAGCAAATAATCACCAAAATGATGTATTGTTATGGCAGTACCACTGCCGAGCCATGCCGGTGTAAAAGAGTGATTATTGGTCAAATCTCCATAAATGCGGAACATTTTCCACCCCACCCATAATCCCCATCCCAACAAAATAATCCCAACAAATCCGGTTTCCGCCATAATTTCCAGCAGCAGGTTGTGTGCATGTGATGGCACAAACCCGGGGGGGATGGCATTTGTTTGAGCGTACAGTGGTGTAAAAGAAGCAATGCCGTTGCCTGTGAGTGGGCTGGCTATAAACAACTGCCATGCGCCATGCCAGATGTCGGCGCGGGCAGCAGTGAATGATTGTTTTCCCCGCCAGAAAATCTGTTGGGCGGCAATGCCGCCGATACCGACTCCCACCGTCAATCCGGCGATGATTTGTGTGCGGCTCAATTTTCGGAGGCGTTGCCATCCTAACACACCGAGTGTCACTGTGACGCTCGCTACCAAACTGATCCAACCGGTACGCGACCCACTGAAGTATTCTGTCAATAGAAAAACCACCAGCAGTATACCCCATCCAATGCGTTTTGTCCCGGTGGTTAAAAAAAGTTTTACCAATATCAGTGGGATGAACAAGTTTACAAATCCGGCTGTAACATTAGGGTTGGTGAGTAGTACGCCGGGCAGGGTGAACGGTATTGGTGGTAGTGGAAATAATGTGCCGGTGGTATGTTGCCAGCGTGCCAGCCACGCTGCACCGGGTATTAATTCTATGGCGATGATGAGACTCCCGGTGGAAAATAGGGCAGTTAACCATTGTTCCGGTGTCCACCCCAAGCCCAGTGAATCTACAAAAAAGAAAAATAGTAGCAACAACAAAACATTCAGTAGGACGAATTTCAAACTATATATCGGTAATGGGGCAAACGCCACCGAGATGAGTTGCCAGAGCACAAAAAGTGTCATCGGCAACGCGAATAACGGCACTGCAAAAGGTTTGTTGCACCGCTGTCGCCAATAGAGCCAGGCGATACCGCCCAATAGTGTCAGCGATAATCCCACCATTCGCACCAAAAAATACGGACTGAACCATGTTAATGGCAACAGTAGCAGAACCAATAACCGAGTAAAGAATTGAGCGATTGCAGACAAGCGGTTCACCGGCATACCACCTCAAAAATTTGTTCTTGTTCGTCCGAGTAGATTTCGTGCCCGCAGGCGGGCAAGAAGGTATCCAGCAGAAATTGGCGGGCGCGCGCGTCTGCCGGGGCGAGAAATTCGGTGTCGGCGCGATTGACCATCAAATGCGAAATACCCTGCGCCCGCAGCGATGCCGCTGCCGCGCCGACCGCCGGTTCGGCAGTGGCAATCCGCGTCCACAGCGACGGCTCAATGTCGGGCACACAGCGCGCGTCGCCATAATAGCCGCGCGCATCCCACAGTTGCAGCACCCGCGCCGACGGCGGCAGCGTTTGCCGGATGAATTGCTCGGCGGCAAACGGTTCCACCCGTTCCGTCAGAAAATCGGCTTTGGAAATACCCCCATCAACGACCCGCAGCGGGCGCACATCGGCAAACCAGATGACGGCATACAGCAGCGTCGCCATCAGTGTGCCGCCCGCCAGCCCGGCGACAGCAATTCTGCCCAGCGACGGGCGCAGCACTCGCGAAAAAATATCGCTGAGCGTGTGTGCCGTCAAAATACTGATCGCGGGGAACAGCGGCAGCAAAAATCGCATGT
>JALVZI010000579.1 GCA_027022125.1 Anaerolineae bacterium
ATCCATACCTCACATTATATTCATCAATCCAACCAACTGTCAACACCATCATCCTTCTGCTCGACACGTTGGTACATTTCCGCCTGAAGGCGGGGGTTTTAAACCCAATTTACAGACAATAAACAACGGCGGCAACTCGCCAACGTGTCAACGTGCGGGAATGAGTTTCCGTGCTTAAAGCGTAGGGGCGACCTTTATGGTCGCCCGAAACAGGGCAGCCACAAGGGAACCGCCCCTACGAATGTTCGAGGCAAATGAGTACACGCTGAGTAGTTACAAATTCGAATTATTTTCTCTGCAACCACCCGAAAATTAAGATTGGATGATGCAGTAGAGGCGTCGCTTGTGCCCTGCGGGTATTGCGCGAGAATTTTAGTTTTTCCGGATAATATCCATAAAAATAACATCTAAAATCTGTGTCTATCCGTGTCATCTGTGTTAATCTGTGTTCTATTCAATCTATGATTGAACAGTTACTTGCAATTTTCTATTCGCTATTCGTGCTGACGTATGAATCCTTCTGATTTCCAACCCGGTTCACCCGGACGTGTCTTCCGTACCCGGCAGGGATATTGGGCTTTTGTGCCCCATCCCTTGCCGCCGGACATAACATGGTCGGCAAAGTTGATGGCTGTCTTGTCCGATGCCGACCGGGCAATCGGAGAACTAGCCGGATTGGGACGTTCTTTGCCCAACCCGCATTTGCTCATCCACCCCTTTATGCGGCGCGAAGCGGTTTTTTCCTCACGTATCGAGGGCACACGCGCTTCCCTCTCTGATTTATACGCCTACGAATCCGGACAACCGTCGTTTTTTGAATTACCCGACGACGTGCGAGAAGTACATAATTACGTCCGTGCGATGGCGTATGGGCTGGAACGTATGCAAACTCTACCCATCAGTTTGCACCTGATTAAAGAAATTCACCACCAACTGCTGGCGGATGTGCGCGGTCAGGAACGCACTCCGGGAGAATTCCGGCGCAGTCAAAATTGGATTGGTTCACCCGGCGTAACTCTTGCCGATGCGACCTTCGTCCCGCCGCCGGTAGATGAAATGTGGCAGACGTTGAGTGCGCTGGAAAAATTTCTGCACGCGCCGTCTGACCTGCCCCCCCTGTTACGAGTCGGACTGATTCATTACCAGTTCGAGGCGATTCATCCCTTTTTGGACGGCAATGGGCGCGTTGGACGATTGTTAACCACGCTATTGCTCTGCGCCTGGGATGTGCTGCCCGCCCCGTTGCTATACCTCAGCCCCTATTTTGAAATGCACCGGCGCACCTATTACGATTTGCTCTTGAATGTCAGCCAACGCGGAGATTGGACGGCTTGGCTGCAATTCTTTTTGCAGGGTGTCGTCGCGCAGGGGCGCGATGCCGTGCGGCGCATACATCGTTTGCAACAATTGCACCGGGAATTCCAAATCCGTTTGGAACATACCCGCGCTACCGCCCGTCTATTGAAAGTTGTAGATTTGCTCTTCACCCGTCCCATTTTACAAAATAGCGAGGTGGCGGCGGCGCTGGATGTTAATTTTTCTACCGCCCAACGCTATATCGACCATCTGGTGACGGTGAATATCTTGCGCGAAATTACCGGACAGGCGCGAAACCGCGTCTATCGCGCCGATGAAATTTTGCGCGCCCTTGACGAACCACTCCCACAGGAGCCGATAGCATGACCCAACCCGACCGTCGTTTTATTGAAGAAACCTTTCCCGTGAAAGAAGTCAGCCGGCATTCGGCGCGAGAGAAAAACATCCGCCACGGACATATCAGCACGTTGCACATTTGGTGGGCGCGGCGACCGCTGGCTGCCAGTCGCGCTACGGCTTACGCCGCGCCCACCAAATGTGCAACGTGCTGAT
>JALVZI010000580.1:0-1008 GCA_027022125.1 Anaerolineae bacterium
CCCATCCGACCGGGGCAATGGGATGCGCTGGCGAAACTCTGCGCCGCATCGCCCGTGCCCATCGCGCTGGATGAAGAACTCATCAGGCAGAACACCCCCGCCGACCGCCGCCGCCTGCTGGACGCCATCCGCCCGCACGGAATCGTGCTGAAACCCGCGCTGCTGGGCGGGTTCGCCGCGTGCGATGACTGGATTGCCGCCGCCACCGAGCGCGGCATCCGCTGGTGGGCAAACTCCGCGCTGGAGTCGAATGTCGGTTTGAGCGCTATTTGCCAGTGGGTCAGCGCCCGCGCCCCCAACCGCGTTCACGGGCTCGGCACGGGGAAACTGTATGAAAATAATGTTGCGGGGCGGGTAAAGTTGGTTGGCAGTCATCTGTCATTCGTGATGAGTGAAACGTGATGCGTGAGATTGGTTATTGGAGATTGGCGATTGGAGATTCGTGAAAACGTGATAGAGAAAAAAGTGCAAAAACAAAAATTATCTCCCCATGCTTCCCTCATCGGTGTATCTGACTGTACAGTTGAAGATTTTTGGGTTTGGGCATATTCCGATATTCTCAGCAATCGCAATCGTGCAATATTCGCTGAATTTTTAATCGCGTGGGCACTGGAAGAAACCGCTGCCCCCAGAATTGAATGGGATGCGGTTGATATACACCATCGCGGAAAATCTATCGAAGTAAAATCAGCCGCATATCTGCAAAGTTGGAAACAAGAGAAACTTTCTGCTATCCGATTTGATATTGCTCCCAAACGTGGATGGGACGAAAAAAGCAACACTTCCACAGATGTTCCCGTAAGGAGTGCCGATTGTTATGTTTTCTGTCTGTACAGCGAGACAAATCCGAAGACGGCAAATGTATTGAATATTGCTGATTGGGAATTTTATGTTGAACTAAATGAAACTTTTGAAAAGTGTGTCAAAATTACAAAAATCATCGGTAATTTTTATGATGTCATTCCCGCGAAAGCGGGAATCCACGGTGTTTCGCTATGGATTCCGGAT
>JALVZI010000580.1:1018-1869 GCA_027022125.1 Anaerolineae bacterium
ATTCCGGATATTTCCCTGCGGGAAATTCCGGAATGACATTAAAAATCCGTGAAATTTGTGGAAATTCGTGGCTGAAATTCAGTCACACAAAAAGTTTCAACCAGTTCGTTATCAAAACTGCGACTCTAAACAAACTTTTCCCAAATCAAAAGAGCATTTCGCTCAACCGTCTCAAAAAATTATGCGACCCTGTAAAGTATGAAAACCTGAAACAAACAATCGAAACCATTCTGGAAATATAGCGAGACACAAAACGTACCATACGGATTGGGACTTTGGACTTGAAACTTTGGACTGACCGCTGACCGCTGACCACTGACGGCTAAACTTGAAACCCAAAACTTTGAACTTTGAACCTGAAACATTTTTGCAACACTGGCATGCCGGACAGCAGACCTTCACGCTGCGAACCTCCGGCTCTACCGGCGAGCCGAAACCCGTCACGCTGACCCGCGCGCAGATGGAAGCCAGCGCGCGGATGACGGGCGCGGCGCTGGGGCTGTCGGCGGGGGATAGCGCGCTGGTCTGCCTGTCCACCGATTATATCGCCGGGGTGATGATGCTGGTGCGCGGCGCGGTGCTGGGGCTGAAACTGACCATCGTCCCGCCGAGCAGCAATCCGCTGGCACAATTTCCCCCCGATACCCGCTTCGATTTTACGGCGATGGTTCCCCTGCAATTGCAAAAAATCGTGTCGGAAACACCGGAGAAAATCGGCATTTTGAACGAGATGAAAGCCATTTTGGTCGGTGGCGCGCCGATTTCCCCCGCGCTGGAAAAAGAACTGCAAGCCGTCACCGCGCCGATTTTTCACACCTATGGCATGACCGAAACGGTGAGCCATATCGCCC
>JALVZI010000581.1 GCA_027022125.1 Anaerolineae bacterium
GGATGATGCAGTAGAGGCACGCTGCAGCGTGCCCCTACGAAGCCGAGAGAAGCGGTCGGTTTTCCGAAAAATAACGGCAAAATCCGTAGGGGCGGCTCGCGAGCCGCCCCTACTTTCGCTATTATATTCCGGCTTGCCGGGGGAACTCAAATTCTCAACTGCGTAACATCAGGTGGCAACAAAAAAAGCGCCAATATTGACGCTTTTTTTGAACCCCGCCATGCCGTGTGGCTTCCAGTTGTCCTTGAACCTGCATAAGCAGGTGGAAACCATATTAGGAAGGCGATGCCTTACCCTGTCGAGGGCTACCGCATGCCCCCCTAAAAACTGGTTCCCTGAACGATGAGTGTTGGTTCAAGACGCATGGCGCATCACGAACACGGCAGGGATGGCGCTATAATAGCATGAAAAAACAGGCTTGCCAAATCACCCGGAAGACCGAATTAGTCTTCATCGAGGTCTAATTTAATGTGCAATTCGCGCAATTGTTTCTGGCTGACGGGGGTGGGCGCACCTGCCATCAAATCGGTTGCCGACTGGCTTTTGGGGAAGGCAATCACTTCGCGGATGTTCGGTTCGCCCGCCAAAAGCATCACCACCCGGTCAACGCCCGCCGCGATGCCGCCGTGCGGCGGCGTGCCGTATTCAAACGCTTCCAGCATGTGCCCGAATTGCTCTTTCGCCTGTTCCACATTCAAGCCAATCAGCCCGAAAATCTTTTCCTGAATGTCGCGGCGGTGAATTCTGATGCTGCCGCCGGCGATTTCGTACCCGTTGCACACCAAATCGTACTGTTTGCCGCGCGCTTTGCCGGGGTCGGTATCCAGCAGGGGAATATCCTCATCCATCGGGGAGGTGAACAAATGGTGGCTCGGGTCCCACCGATTTTCTTCCTCGTTGCGTTCAAACAGCGGAAAATCGGTAATCCAGCATAGCGCCATCACGCTGTTGTCGCGCAGCCCCAGTCGGTCGCCAATTTCCACCCGCAGCCGCCCCAGCGATTCGTTGGCAATTGCCGGTTCATCGGCAACGATGAGCAGCAGGTCGCCCGGTTCGCCTTCCAGCCGGGAAATGATAGCGTCAATTTCGGCGGGGGTCATAAATTTGGCGAATGACGAACGGTGCGGCGTGTCGGCATCGGCAGAAACCGACAGCCATGCCAGCCCTTTCGCGCCGAAAGTTTTTACAAACGCGGTCAATTCGTCTATCTGCTTGCGACTGTACCCGCCGCAACCTTTGGCGTTCATCCCTTTTACCAGCCCGCCATTGGCAATTGTGCCCGAAAATACTTTAAAAGCACTGTTTGCCACAATATCATTCAGCGTTTTCAATTCCAGCCCGAAACGCAAATCGGGGTTATCGCGCCCGAAACGTTCCATCGCTTCGTCGTATGACAGGTGTTGAAAGGGTTTGAACAGCAGTTTTTTGTCGGTCTCCGTTTCGATGATTTCGGTGAACAATTTTTCGACAATTGCCATCACGTCATCGCGGTCAACAAAACTCATCTCCATATCAAGTTGGGTGAATTCCGGCTGGCGGTCGCCGCGTTGGTCTTCATCGCGGAAACAGCGCGCAATTTGAAAATACCGCTCGTACCCGGCAACCATCAGTAACTGCTTCAATTGCTGCGGACTTTGGGGCAGGGCGTAAAATTCGCCGGGATGGACGCGGCTGGGAACCAGATAGTCGCGCGCGCCTTCGGGCGTGCTTTTGAACAGGATGGGGGTTTCAACTTCCACAAAACCGGCATCGGTCAGGAAGTTTCGGATGTGGTGCACAACTTTGTGCCGTAACACGATATTTCGTTGCATGCGTTCGCGGCGCAAATCGAGATAGCGGTATCGCAAACGGAGTTTCTCTTC
>JALVZI010000582.1:0-3010 GCA_027022125.1 Anaerolineae bacterium
CCCATTCCACCGGCGAAAGGTCGGCTTGCGCCACTTTCGGCACTTTGTGCTGCACAAAATCGAGCGGCAGGTCATCTTTTTTCAGTTGCGGATAGCGTTCCAGCGCGGCGAGCGAATCGGCGCGGGTGGCAAAACTGTTCATCAGCACCAGCGGCACGCCACTGTGAATCGCTTGCCGGGCGATGATGTCCAAAAAGGTCAGCCCGTTTTTCACCGGCAGCAGCGATTTCGCTTTTTGCAGCCCCATACCGGTTCCCAGCCCGCCGTTCAGTTTGAGCAGCACAGTGTGCGCCAGCGCGCGTTCTCCGGCGGCGGATAACTCGGCGGGGAGTGTCTCCGCGTCGGGCAGCGATGTCACCGGCTCGATGTCGCTTTCGGGGATGAGCCCCGTTTCGCCTTTGCGGAGTTGCCAATAATAATGGGTGAAGGTGCGGATGGCAATTTCCGGCAGATTTTCGGCTTCCATCCGCTGTATAAACGGCACAGCGGTTTGAATTTCGGCGGATGCGGGTGTGGTCATTCGATTCGGTTCTCCAATTGCCAGCGCCCCGATTCGTCTCGGTGCAGCGGCAGAATATCAATGATGGCGGCGCGGTTGATTGCGCCGTAAATGTGCGGAAAGAGCGTTTCGGCGGGCGGGGGTGTGTTTTCCGCCCCGATGACGGGTGCGGGCGGTTCCCAGCGCACCGGCGCGGTCAGACGGTCGGTGTCCACCGCATAACAGAGCAGCGGTTCCGCCAAATCGCCGAAAAAAGCATTTGCCACCGCCACCAGCGTTTCGGTATCGCCCGTGCAGTGGATGAAACCCTCGGCGGCGAATGTGGCGGGGGTGTACGGGTGGTCGGCGGGGCGGGCGCGGTGTTCGCTTTCGGGAATCAGGTGGAAAATGACGGACATGGTGCATCACAATTGTGTCAGCGCGGTGGGCAGTTTCACAATCGAATCGATGGTGATATCCGGGATGATATGCCGGTTGGCGGCATTGCTCGGCGATTCGGCATACGTGACCAGCACGCTGTGCATACCGGCATTTTGCGCGCCGAGAATGTCCGCATCGAGCCGGTCGCCCACCACGGCGATGTGTCGGGGTTCGATGCCCCAGCGTTCGGCAATCAGCAGAAATGGTTCCGCTTTCGGCTTTTGCCAGCCCACCCCCGCCGAACTGAACACCGGCGACAGGTACGGGCGAAAACCGAATCGGTTGATGAGCCGCTGGATGAGCGCGTCATCGGTGGCGTTGGACAGCAGCCCAAGTTTCAGATGCGCGCCATACAGCGTTTTCAGCGTTTCAATGGCGCCGGGCGCGGGTTCATATTCGCCTTCTTCCCGCTGAAAGAAAATGCGAACCGCCTGCTCGGCGAAAGACTCGGCGCGTTTGGGGGCATCTACCGCGCGGAGGGCGTTGAGCATGGCGTCTCGCATTTGAAAGCCCGCCAGCGTTTCGGCGGTGCGGCGCATCCCGTCGGCGCGGGCGGAGAGAATCGCCGCCGCCAGCGTGTCTTCATCCACTTTGATGCGCTTTTTGGTGCACAGCCAATGTGCCGCATCGCGCGCGCCCTGTGTTTCCACAGCGGATTGGTCGCCGTTAAAAACCAGCAGCGTGCGCCCCATATCGAAAATAACGCCCTGAATGGTGTTGAAAGTGCTCAAAAAAACCTCGTTCACGAATTTTGTGATTTCAATTATAATGCCCGCAGTGGCCAAGGCAAATTATTCTGCAGCGAGTTTCGCAAATCGGGAAAAACGGTATAATGGAGCGAATGAGCGAATGGGCGAATGAGCGAATGGTGTGAATGACAAATGACAAATGACCAATGACAAATAACCAATGAACCACACTATCTCACTGAAAATTATCCCAACCAAAAACTGGTTTGCGCTGTCCGGCGGCTGGGCGGTGATTGCCGCCGCGCTGGCAACTCGACCCGCCGCGCCGACAACCGTTTGGATTGTGCGGTTGGCGCTGCTGTGGCTGCTGGTTGACCCACTGCTGGGCACGGTGTGGCAATTGCTGGTCGGGCGGCAATTGCGCCGAATTTTGCAACTGGGCGCGGTGAAAGCCGTTACGCCGGTACTGCCGTACACCCGCCGCGATTCGGCGGCATATCGTTTTGGCATTTGGCGCGAAAAACTCCGCACCCACGCCGACGGGGTGTGGCAACCGCTGCTCGTTTCGGCGGTGCTGTCGCTGGCGGCGGGCGTGTGGCTCGGTTGGGCGGTGCTGCTGCTGGCGGTTATCACGCTGGCGACGGCGTGGGCGTTCAGTCTGCACACCCGCGTGAATGCCGCTCAGCGGGGATGGCTGTCGCTGGCGCTCTTTTTTCTGCCGTTTGTGGTGGCGGCGAATCTCATCGAATTGTGGCGTTGGGATGTTTCGCTGCTGGGAGCGGCGTACACGGTGGTTTATTTCGGACTGCTCTGCCTGCGGGAGAATCCGGCGCGGGCGGAGATTTGGGTCATTTTGGGGCAGGCGGCGGCAGCAGTGGTGATGTTCGCTGCCGTGCAACCGCTGGCGGGCGGCGTTATCGCGCTGGCGACGGTGGTCGGACTGTTGGCGCGCCCCTTTTCCGCAGCGCGCGGCGGTGCACTGCACGCCATCACGCTGATTGGGTTACTGGCGGCGGCATTTTCGCTGGGCGGTGGCGGATGATATGGTGGGCAGTCGCCATCGCACTGGCGGCAATCGTCGCCGGGCTGTGGTATTGGCAAATCGTCATCACCGAAGGCGCGTATTTGGGGCAATGGGTGGTCACCCTGCTGTACGACCGTTACGCGCACAAATATAATCGGGTGAAAGAATTTAATCCCCAAGAGGAATATCACTTTTTGGGATTGCCGCTGTTGCACACGCTGGGTGCAGATTTTGACGGGGTAATTTTGGATGTGGCAACCGGCACGGGACGCCTGCCCCGGGCGATGACCGCTTTGCCGCAGTTTCGCGGGCAGATGGTGGGCGCCGACCATTCGCGGCGGATGCTGGCGGAAGCGCGCCGCACGCTGCCCGATACCC
>JALVZI010000582.1:3020-6381 GCA_027022125.1 Anaerolineae bacterium
CTGCTGGTTGCCGATGCGCTGCATTTGCCTTTTGCCGCCGGGTCGGTGGGGGCGGCGACATGTCTGGAAGCGTTAGAATTTTTGCCTGCACCAACCGCCGGATTGCGCGAAATGGCGCGGGTGCTCGCGCCGGGGGGAACGCTGCTCGCCACCAATCGCATCGGTTGGGAAACAAAGTTTATGCCCGGCAAAACCTTCTCTTCCGCTGCCCTGACGCAAATTTTGGCGGAATTGGGTTTCGAGAATATCGCCATTACCCCGTGGCTAGATATTTACGACCAAGTATGGGCAACCAAAAAAGCGAATGGGCGAATCTCCAAATGAGCGAATCTGCGAATGGGCGAATGAGCGAACTTCCATCTCTATCTCTATCTCTATCCCTATCCCCTCTATCCCTTTCACGCATCACGCATCACGTTTCACGAATCACCAATCTCCAACATACGCTTGTCATTTTCTCCCCGAATATGATACAATTTACCCATGCTCGACAAATTTTTTGGAAAATCGGCTAACCATACACCCACCCCCGCACCGGAGTACCCCGCACCCGCCGACCGGCTTCCGGCGCTATCGCCGATGCCCACCGATGCCCGTCCGTCTCACACCAAATTATTGGGACACTACCAGCCCGGCAGTCGAATTGGCGGGCGGTATGAAGTGGTGCGCGCGCTGGAAGGCGGTATGGGATTGGTGTATCTGTGCATCGACCATGAAAGCGGCGCGTCGCCGGTGGCGCTGAAAACCTTTAAACCGAAATTCCTCTCTGACCGCAGCACCCGCGACCGTTTTTTGCGGGAAGGAACCATCTGGGTGGCACTGGGCAAACATCCCAACATTGTACACGCCCATCGGGTGGAGCGGCGGCGCAACGGGTTGGAAGTGTATTTGGTGCTGGAATGGGTGGCGGCGCTGTCGGAGGAATTGGAAGATGCGTCGCTGCGGGCAATTTTGCACAAACGAAAATATCTGCCGGTGGAGCAGGCACTCACGTTTGCCCTGCACATCGCGCGGGGAATGCGGCACGCCACAACCCAAATTCCGGGATTGGCGCATCGAGATTTGAAACCGGAAAATGTGCTGGTGGGGCGTGACGGCAATGCCCGTGTCACCGATTTCGGATTGGCATCGGTGCTGGTGGCAATTCACGATACACAATCCGGCACAAATGCACACATCCGCACCAGCGATGGCGGTGTCGGCACGCCACTGTATATGGCTCCCGAACAGTGGAAACGCAACACGCGGGTTGATTTGCGGGCGGATATTTATGCGTTCGGGTGCATTCTGTATGAAATGCTCACCGGACAACTGGCGGTTTCCGGAAAAGATGCCACCGAATTGTCGCGGGCGCATCAATTGGGATGGGTCAATCCGCTGCCGAAAACCATTCCCCCCGAAGTGCGGGCGTTGGTGCGCGGGTGTATGGCAACCAATCCCGACCGGCGATTCCAAACGTGGCAGGATGTCGAAAAAGGTGTTTCGCTGGTGATGCGTCACACCACCGGCGTGCTGCCGCCCGTGGCTGCACCGGTCGGTGATGCGCTGAATGAACGCCGCGAAAGTGTGGCGATGGGGTGGTCATATAACGCAGTGGGATTATCGTACCGCGATATTGGCAATCATGATTTGGCGGCGGGCTATTTTGAACGTGTGGTCTGGGTGGGTCGGCAGGAAAATGATGATGCGCTGTTGAGCGTGGGATTGCACAATTTGGGTGATGCCTACCGTGCGCTCGGCGATTTGGACGGCGCGATAAAATATCATCGGCAGCACGCGGAACTCACCCGAAAGATGGGCGACACCCCCCGCGAATGCGATGCTTTTGGCAGTTTGGGTAACGATTATATGCGCCGCCGAAATTACCGGCAGGCGATGGAACAATTTCAAACCCAACTTTCGCTGGTGAAAAAAATTAACGACCCCCAGCGCGAATGTATGGCGCTCAGCAATGTGGGCGATGCACATTTGGCGCTCAACCGGTTTGAGGATGCGCTGGCAGTGTACAAACAGGCGCTGACGCTGGCACGCAAAATCGAAAATCGTCTCATCGAAGGGCGCATTTTGGGCAATATCGGGCGCATTCACGTTGAGCAAAACCAATCTGACACTGCCGAACCGTATCTGGAGAAAGCACTTTCCATCGCCAGAGAAGTGGGCGACCGCACCGGCGAAGGGATGGTGATGGGCTATCTGGGGCAGATGTATCTGTCACGGCAAAACCTTTCGCGGGCGCTGTGGTATCTGGTCAACCAGTTGGCTATCACGCAGGAAACACGTGACCGGGTTGCCGAAGTGGAAGTGCTGACCACACTCGGTGATGTGTATGTGCGGCTGAAAAGTTTCGAGCAGGCGATAGAATCGTATCTCGCCGCGCTGACCATTGCCCGCCAGCAGGAAAATCAACCGCTGGCAGTGTATCTGTTGCGGCAGTTGGGGTTCAGCCACTTTAAAAACGGCGAATCGTCTCCGGCGGTGGGTTATTATGAAGAAGGTTTGACGCTGGCGCAGTCGTTGAATCTGAAAATGGAGGCGGCAAAACTGGCACGCGGCGTGGCGCAGGTTTATTACAGCATCGGAGATTACTGGCGCACCCGCGAACGATATGAGTTGGCGCTGTCGCTGGCAAAAGAGGCGAATGAACTGGGCTTTTGGGCGCAATCCAGCCGCGAATTTGCCGTGCTGCTGGCGCGGCAGGATAATCGAGAGCGCGCCATTTTTTATGCACAAGAGGCTATCCGCTTGTTTGAAAGCATCGGTGATGCGGATGGGGTGAAAGCAGCCAAAGATACGCTGAGCCGCATCAAAAACTGGTGGAGGAAATTATAGCGATGGAACATACCCCGGTTATGAGTTTGGTATGGCAAATCGCCGCCATTGAAGCCGCCGACAGCCATTTTGAATCAATCGAGCCGGAGCATTTTTTTGTGGCGCTGTGCAAACTGGAAGGTTTTGCCAATATCACCCGCCTGCGCAGTTTGGGTGTGCCGGAATCGCAGGTATCCACTGTGGAAGCGGAAATTGACCTGCTGATGGGACTTTTTCAGCGATACGGGGTGAATACCACCACTTTTCGGCACGAATTGCGTCAAATTATCGGTGATGGCGGGTTCCGCCCCCCCGCCGATGCGGCGGATATTGTGCTGCACCGCTCCGACAGCAGCCGTAAAGCGTTCAATATCGCGCTGAAAATAGCACAAAAACAAAACGCCGACCAACTGGCAATTTTTCATCTGCTGGCGGGATTGCTCGCCGGGCAGGATAGCGCGCTGGTGCAGTGGCTGCAATCGCGCGGCATCAACACGGTGGGCTTGCGCCAATCTGCCGAAACGACCGTGTTTGTCGCCGGACAGCTTCAATC
>JALVZI010000583.1 GCA_027022125.1 Anaerolineae bacterium
TTGAAACCTGAAACCTGAAACTTGAAACCTTGAACCAAAAACCACCTATGGACATCATTAACCTTTCCCAAAAACTGAAATGGATTCCCGCGCCGGTGATGCGGCTGCTGGAACGGCGATTGAAACGCATTCCCGCCGTGCGGCGGCGCATCGAGCGCGAGTATGATTCGCTGCTGGCGGAACTGGAATCCGACCTGAAACCGTATGCCGCCGAATTTCCCGCCGTTACCCGCCTGCCCGCCGACGGCATCCCCCGCGATGACATTTTGGCGCAGATGGAAGCCATGCAACAGCGCGAATCGGCGCGCTGGACGGAGGGATTCGTTTCCGGCGCGGTGTATCACGGCGACCCGGCGCACATCGACTTTCTGAACCGGGCGTATGCGCTCAACTCGCAGAGCAACCCGCTGCACGCCGATATTTTCCCGTCCACCACCAAATTCGAGGCGGAAATTGTGGCGATGACCGCCCGCATGCTCGGCGCGGCGGCGGTGGGCGGCGAAGACGGCATCTGCGGCACGGTGACATCCGGCGGCACAGAGAGCATTCTGCTGGCGATGAAAACGTATCGCGACCGGGCGCGGGAAACGAAGGGCATTCGCAATCCGGAAATGATTGTGCCGCGCACCGCACACGCCGCGTTCGATAAAGCCGCGCGGTATTTCGGCATCAAACGAATAGAAATTCCGGTGGACGAAAATTTCCGCGCGGATGTGCGCGCCGCCGAAAAAGCCATCACCCGCAACACGGTGGTGATGGTCGGCAGTGCGCCGTCATTTCCGCACGGCGCGATTGACCCCATCACCGAACTGTCGGAATTGGCGCGGCAGCGCGGCATCGGTTTCCACACCGATGCGTGTCTCGGTGGATTCGTGCTCCCTTTTGCGGAAAAACTTGGTTACCCCGTGCCGCCGTTCGATTTCCGCTTGCCGGGGGTCACATCTATGAGCGCGGACACGCACAAATACGGTTATGCCGCCAAAGGCACATCGGTGGTGATGTATCGCGGCGCAGCGCTGCGGCGATTTCAATATTACACCACCGCCGACTGGTCGGGCGGGCTGTATTTTTCGCCGACATTTGCCGGCAGCCGTCCGGGGGCGCTCAGTGCGGCGTGCTGGGCGGCGATGGTTTCCATCGGCGAAAATGGCTATCTGGACGCGGCGCGGCGCATTTTGGAAACGGCGGATACCATCAAACGGGGTATTGCCGAAATTCCCGACCTGCATATTTTGGGCGAGCCGCTGTGGGTGATTGCTTTCGCGTCGGACACGCTGAACGTGTATCAGATTATGGAGCAGATGACTCGGCGCGGCTGGAGTTTGAACGGACTGCACAAACCGTCGGCGGTGCATATTGCCGTTACCCTGCGGCACACCCAGCCCGGCGTCGCCGAGCGATTCGTTTCCGATTTGCGCGATTCGGTGGCGTATGTGAAAGACCATCCACAGGACACGGGCACGATGGCGCCGGTGTACGGTCTGGCGGCAACCATTCCCATGCGCGGCATGGTGGATGATTTGCTGAGACGCTATATTGATGTGCTGTATCGAGTGTGATAAAATCGGGTGCGGGGAATGACACACGGATTGTGCGAATTACACTGATTTCAAATGTCATTTCGAAATTTCCCGCAGAGAAATATCCGGAATCCATAGCGCAACATCGTGGATTCCCGCTTTTGTAGAAATGACATAACCCAAAATCAGGGTTAATTACGGTAGTGCACCGTCCACACTAAAAATTCGGATTACATCAAATATCGGTGTGGAGCGTCAAAGTTCTACTTTGACCCACCGAGTCTACTGAAAAGAGATATTTACCTCTCGCAAAGCCGCAAAGTCGCAAAGTTTCAAAAA
>JALVZI010000584.1:0-2229 GCA_027022125.1 Anaerolineae bacterium
AACTGCTGAACTGTGAACCCGTGTATGTCGAAGCGGCGTGGGATGGCATGATTGCCGCAGTGTCGAACGGGCAATTCGATATGGCGGCAGATGGTATCACCATTACCGAAGAGCGTGCCAAAGTGGTCGATTTCTCTGACGGGTACATCAACATCGAACAACGGATGCTGGTGCGGAAAGATGAAGACCGTTTTAGCACTGCAGAGGAATTCAAAGCCAATCCCGATTTGCTGGTCGGTTCGCAAGTGGGCACGACCAACTACCTGACCGCCGTTGATTTGGTGGGCGAAGACCGAGTGGTCTCGTTCAACGATTTTGGTTTGGCGGTGCAGGCGTTGCTCGCCGGTGACGTGGATATGGTGCTGATGGACGAAACCGCCGGTCAAGGGTATGTCGGTGTGAATGCCGACCAACTGAAACTGGTGGGCGAATCACTGTCGAGTGACCAACTTGGTTTCATTTTCCCGAAAGGGAGCGATTTGGTGGAACCGGTCAACAAAGCGTTGGCAGTGATGCGCGAAAACGGCACACTGGATGAGTTGGCAGACAAATACTTCTCCGACAAATTCAAACTCACCTACGACGACATTCAATAGCAACAAATAGTCATTGGGTGCAGGGGGTAACTCCTCTGCACCCAAATTTTTTGCAGTTCTATCGAAATTTCACCTGATTGGGGACAATTTTATGGACGCATCGGCAGTACCAACAACATCTCGCCGCGACAGTATGATGGACACGGCTTCAAAAATGCCGTGGTGGTTTCTGGTTATCGTATTGGTAGCGGCTTATTTAGCTTACGGTTTTTTTATCGATGAAACTTATCGAGATATTTTCGATTTTCTAAAAGATGGCATTGCCATGACCATCCGGGTAACATTAACCGGATATGCTCTGGCAGTGGTGATAGGGTTGTTTACCGGGTTAGGACGTGTGTCTAAAAACCCGATTCTATATAACATTGCAACGCTGTATGTAAACATTATGCGGGGTATTCCCATCTTGGTGAATATTTTATATGTGGCATTTGTGGTCACCCCGCCTGCCATTAACGGTATTAACGCGCTGGGAACGTGGCTGGCGCAAATTCATCTGCTGGGGGCAGACAACGCGCTGGCGGCATTATCAGTGCGGCAGGTAGATTTCTCCATTCGCGGAACCATCGCGCTGGCAATCAGTTACGGCGCGTTTGAGGCGGAAATCTTCCGCGCCGGTATCGAATCCATCGGACGCGGGCAGATGGAAGCTGCGCGCTCGCTGGGGATGTCGTATGTGCAGGCGATGCGCTACATCATTCTGCCACAGGCAATTCGGCGCGTGCTGCCTCCATTGGGCAACGATTTCATCGCTATGTTGAAAGAATCATCGCTTATCTCCGTGCTCGGTGTGCGCGATATGACCCAGCTCAGTAAACTGTATGCCGCCAGTTCATTCCAATATCTGAAAACCTATACCCTGCTGGCAGTGATGTATCTGACAATGACTGTGCTATTGTCAATTGGAGTAAAAGCGATGGAACGGAGGTTGAGTACCGATGACTGATTCGCAAAAGCCGATAATTGTTTTAGAACGTGTCAGCAAGCACTTTGGACAGGTGAAAGCCGTAGACGATGTTAGTCTTGAAATTATGCCCAGCGAAGTGGTGGTGGTTATCGGTCCCAGCGGTTCCGGAAAATCAACCATGTTGCGTTGCATCAACCATCTCGAAACGCCAACCGCCGGGAAAATCTGGGTGGATGGTATGCTGTTGAGCCACAAAGGGAAGGCAATCAACGCCATTCGGCGCGAAGTGGGTATGGTTTTCCAGCAATTTAACCTGTTCCCGCATCTGACAGCGCTGGACAATATCATCATCGCTCAAACGGTGGTGCGCAAACGCTCAAAAGCAGAAGCCGAAAGAATCGCCCGCGAGCAGTTGGAACGGGTCGGTATTCCCGAAAAAGCCGATTCGTACCCCGGGCAACTGTCCGGTGGGCAGCAGCAGCGGGTGGCAATTGCCCGCGCGCTGGCAATGAACCCCAAAATTATGCTTTTTGACGAGCCGACATCGGCACTTGACCCGGAAATGATCAAAGAAGTGTTGGATGTGATGCTTCAATTGGCAAAAGAGGGGATGACGATGGTGGTGGTGACGCACGAAATGGGCTTCGCCAAAAATGCCGCCGACCGCATCATTTTTATGAGCGATGGCAGCATTGTGGAAGAAGCCACGCCCGAAGTCTTTTTCAC
>JALVZI010000584.1:2239-6374 GCA_027022125.1 Anaerolineae bacterium
CTTTTTCACCAACCCGAAACACGATCGCACCAAACTGTTCCTGAGTCAAATTTTGCACTGACCGAAAAATAGTCCACCGATTTGGTATGGTTCATTTTGGCTGACAATTATCTTTACAAATGCCGGTTGTTGCTAATGTGGAGCCGGAAGCAAGAAGTAAGAAACAAGGGCGTTTGTCCCTGACGATTTCATCCTGAGTAGCCCGCAGGGCGTATCGAAGAAGGGTGAAATCGTCAAAAAACGTAGGGGCGGCTCGCGAGCCGCCCCTACACCCACTTCTGTATTTCGATTTGCCGGGGGAAATCAAATTCTCACCGGATGTCGATAATCAGTCAACGTGCGGAAATTCATTTCTGCCCTTTCCCAATTCATTGTAGTGCTTGTACGGCAGTGCAAAACATTTATCCACTGCGAACATTGCCGATTGATGAAATCATCACGTTTCACTCATCACGTTTCACGAATGTTGTTGGCGAAAGTGTAAAAGTTGTAAAAGTGATTTGGGAGGCAATGAACCCTGCCCGATATTTTTACCCCAACCACCACACCACAGCGATGCTCACTGCCAGCACCGTGCCATATTCCGCAAACACCCGCACCGACAGCGTGTGCTCCAAATGTGCGCGGGCAATGCCCAAAATCACATGGAAAACAGCCAGCAGCAATAGCGACATCTGCAATACCGACAGCGGCATATAGCCGAAAACCCACACCAGTTGCCCCGCCGCCAGTGCGATGATGGCGGCAAATGGCGCATAAGCCGTCGCCGGCACGCGCACCCGCAGCACCGATGCCCCCAGTATTCCCGCAATAAACGTCAGCAGCGCCACCCGCCATCCCGATGTCAGCGGCACGGCAAAAATCATCAGCGAAAAACCGAGCAGCAGGGTGTAACTCATCCCCTGCGACCAAATTTGTGCCCACAGCATGGTTTTTGGGGGCGGAGCAGGTTCCAGCGACAGCGTATTTTCGGCGGAAATGGTGAGCCACAACAGCACGCCGGTGGTCAACAGCCCGATTGCCCAGTGCAGCGGCGTGCCCAGTCGAGCCAAAATGAGCGTGCTGAAAATGACCAGCAGGGTGGGGTTCACCCAAAAGGGGGTGGTATAGCGTGTGCGCGGTTGCGGATTGCTGTGTACCACTGCGCCCGTGCCGCTGAGCGCCAGCCCGCCGAGCAGCATCGCCACCAGCACCCGCACCGACAGCGTGACTGTCATCGATATGCCCAGCCACGAAATGATGAATGTGCGGGTCGGCAGGTGGATGATGGAATAGAGTGCCAGCCCAATCAAAATGATGCTGACCACCATGCTCAACCGCTCGGCGGCGGGAACGGTGTTTGGTTGTGAGAGTTTTTGTTTTAACATCATAATTTATCTTGTTTCCGTAGAGACGCCCAATTTGGGCGTCTCTACGAATCATTGAACTCGGCAAGGATTTGATTTCCCCTTGCAAGCCTAAATACAGACGTGGGCGTAAGGGCGGCTCGCGAGCCGCCCCTACGGATTTTAACGCGAACCGACCGATTCTTTTGGTTTCGTTAGGGGCACGCTGCAGCGTGCCCCTATGTTTTTCCACCCCCTGATATTTACATCCCTGCTTCTTGCTTCATACTTCCTGCCCTTCCGCATTCTCCACCAGAGCGAACATGAGCAGAAATGAAGACGCCAAATCTACCAAAAAGAAGGCGTTATCTACCAGCCCGTGCGCCAAAAACGGTATCATACTCGCCATGGCTGCCAGAAGCAAACGCCGCGCCGATTCGTCCGCGCTACCGAAATATCGCCGCAGCGCGCGCCACCAAAATCGAACCTGCGCCCAAACCAGCCACAAAATGCCGCCGACCCCCAGCCGCGTGCCGAAATCGAGCACCACATTGTGCGGATGGCTCAAATTCGGTTCCGCCCATGCGGACGGCAAAATATACCGCGTGCGATACTGATACAAAAAATTATCGGGTCCCAGCCCCGTCCACGGATGCTCGCGCAGCATATCCCACGCCGATTGCCACAGGTGCAGACGGGCATAACCGGTACTGCCCGGTTGCAGACTGAACGCGCTGCGGAACCGCTCGGTGCGCGACAGCGGAATCAGCGCCACCGCCAGCAGAATCAACCCCGACCCCGCGCCGAGCCACGCCCGCCGCCCGCCGGTCAGCAGGGCGATGAACACCAGCGCCGCCGGAACCGCCAGCAGCAGCGACCCTTTTGAAAAAGTGAGATACAGCGCCGCGCCGATGACCACCACCGCTGCCGCGTGTCCCCATCTGCGGCGACCGCGCCCCCACACCGCCAGCACCACCGCCACCGGCAGCGCGCGCTCCAAAAAGAGCGCCAAATTGTTCGGCGAGCCGTACAGATACCCCAGCGCCCGCCGCACCCCTTCGGCGGTGATGGTTTGTTCCGGCTGAAAGGCATACTGCCACAGCGCGGTCAGCGCGTGCAGCGCCGCACCCGCCACAAATGCATCCAGCAGGATGACCCCCAATCGGGCGGGTGAGTCGCCGCCGAGACGCGGAATGAGCCGGATGGCAAAATAGAAAATCGCGCCATCGAGCATAACCGTGCGCCATTCATACAGCGCCACCCCGAAATTTTGCGCGGTGAAACTGGTTGCCAGCCCCAGCGCCACCAGCGCCAGCACCGCCCAATCGCCATTCGACAGCCAATCGAGCCGCCACAGGTCGGCAATCGGCGGGGGGGATGAATCCGGTTTCGGCAGCAAAAGCCGTAGAAAGACGGCAATCGCCAGCAGGAAAAGTACCGTTTCCAGCGCGGGCAGGGTTGCGCCCGGCACGGGTTTTTTCGCCAGAAAGAATGAGATGCCGAATGTGACCACCGCCAGCCCGCTTTCCGGTCGAACCAGAAAAACCAGCCCCAGTAGCGGCAGCATAACCCACGCCACCGAGCCGGGCAGCCACAGAAAGAGTATCGCCGCCGCGAATGCCGCGCCGAAAAACGCCCATTCGGGTAGCGAATGCGCGATGGAAATCATCCGCCGCCAGCCGCCGAACATCATATCGCGCAGGGTGTGCCGTTTGCGCCAACCGACCGTCACCAGTCCCAGCCCGCCCAGCACGGCGGCAATTGCGCCCAGCGCGAAAAGCCGCTCGGCGCGGCGGGTGTCCGCTTCGCGCCAAACCGTCCAGCCGGAAATTGCCCACTGCCCCCAGCCGCCATCGGCGGTGATGGTGGCGGTGTGCCTGCCGTCGGGCAGATAGCGCGCCAGCGTGACGGTTGCCGGTTGCCGCAGCGGGTCGGTCAGCACCACATAACTTTTGCCGCGCTCATCGCGGGGCAGGGCGTTGGTGGGCGCGCCGTCCACCGTTACCCACAGATAGCCGCGAAAATCGCCGCGATTGACCCGCAAATCGAGCCGCGTGCCATCGAAAGGGATGGTCAGCACGGCAGGCGAATCGGCGGGCAGGGGGATATCCACCAGCGGCGGGGCGTACCGCCAACCGGCGCTGTACTGCCCGACAGGATGGGTGGCGGGATATGCGCCCACCGTGGCGACGGTCGGCAGGGTGTGGGCGGCGTTTTCAAACGGCGGCAGCAGGGTCGGCGACAGCGCAAAACCGCGCGCGGGGTCGTCTGCCGCCAGCCCGACGGTATCCCAGCGGGTGGCGCAGATGACACCCAGCCAGTCCCAATTTTTGCGGGCAAAATCGAGCGCGGTTTCGGTGCGGGCGCGCTGTTTTTCCGGCACATCGGTGGGGAAAGTGGGTAGCTTGCCGTGCCAATCGGCGGGCAGGGCGTTCCAGCCGAATGCTGTTGCCCACACGGGGGTGTCCGTGTCGCCATTGGCGACCATCACCCGCCGCAAAAGTTCCACCCGTTTGATGTTCAGCACGGCGGGGTCGGCGGTGGATTTTTCGATGGGCAGGTGAAAACCGAGCAACTCCGCACCCAGAATATCGAAATATGGCGCGGCGCCCGCACCATACATCTGTTGCAGAAAGTCGGGTTCCGCCAAATTTAAATTGTTCTGTTCCAGTGTGGGGGCGAGCGCGGCGGCGATGATTTTTGCCTGCGGTTGTACCGCGCGGATGGGGATGGCGGCGTTTTTCAGCAGCAGGGTGTACGCGGCGGGGTTGATGTCGCCGCCGCCCCAGTGTGCGCTCAAATTCGGTTCG
>JALVZI010000585.1 GCA_027022125.1 Anaerolineae bacterium
GGCCGATTTTATCGCGCGGGCGCGCCGCTGGCGAAAGATGGTCGGCGGGGGGATGCGGCAGGCGGGAGTGCTCGCTGCGGCGGGGATTCTCGCCCTCACCGAAATGGTCGAGCGGCTGGCGGAAGACCATCGGCACGCGGAAATGCTGGCAGCCGGGCTGGCGGAAATTCCCGGCTTCAGCGTCGAATGGCAGGCGACCAATATGGTTTTCTACCGGCTGGATGAGAATCCGGCGGGCAAATTCAGCGCATTTATGGTGGAACGGGGTATCAACATCGGCGACGACAGCGGACTCATCCGCGCGGTGACGCATCACGGCATCACCGCCGCCGACATCGAGCGGGTGCTCGATGCGGCGCGGGCATTTGGTGCGATTTTCTTTACATAGTTTTTGTTGACCGTATCGGCAATGAGCGTTATACTTGCGAAAGGACTTATTACAGTTTTTTTGGGAATGACGGGATGACTTTTGAATTAAATTTATATGTTGTGTCCGTAATGTTCGCGGCAGTGGTTGCCGCGATATTGGCAATATGGGTATGGCGTCGCCGCGATGTGATAGGTGCGAAATGGTTTTTGGCAATGCTGCTGGCATCCTCGGTGTGGTCGTTCTTCTATGGGCTGGAATTGATGAGTACCTCACAGCCCCTTGCCATTCTCTGGTCAAAAATCCAATACTTTGGTTCGGCGCCATTAACCGCTTTTTGGCTAGCGTTGGTACTGGTGTATGTTGGGCAAGAATCGTTACTGAGCAAACGCAATTTGATGATAATGTTTGTCATACCGGCTATAACGATTTTACTGGTATGGACTAACGAATACCATCAACTGATGTGGATTAACCCCCGGTTAGAAATAGGTCCCGAATTTAACACGGTAGTGTTTACGCAGGGGTTGTGGTATTGGGTAAACACAGCCTATTCGTACACATTATTTATCATCAGTACTATTTTGCTGGTGATGGCGTTTAACCGTGCCAACCGTTTATACCGTGAGCAAATTGTCATTTTGTTGGTATTTTCGCTGCTGGTGTGGGTTGGCAATGTGGCGTATACCGTCGGTTGGACACCCGACCGAATGAATCTCACACCCATCACCTTTTCCATCAGTGCGCTGTTGCTAGCATGGGGATTGTTTCGCTACCATATTTTGGACATTGCCCCCATCGCCCGCGAGCAGGTGGTTGATAGCATTACTTCAGCAGCAATAGTGGTTCTCGACCTCCAGCACCGTATTGTTGACATGAACTATGCCGCAGAAAGACTTATCGGGCATTCACTTTCGGAACTTGTTGGGCGGTCAGTTTTGGACGTGGGCGCACACATTCCGCAGGTTGCCCAACACCTCAATTCCACCGAAGCGGAACGGTTTGAAGTAACGCTTCCCGTGAATGGTACAGCGCATGTTTTGGATGTTCGTTTGGAACCGTTGCGCAATATATCAAACCGGTTTTTGGGGCGTTTGGTAATATTACGCGACATCACCGAATACCGCCAAATCGAAGAAAACCTGCGCAAACTCACCCGCGTCGTCGAGCAAAGCAACAATTCCATCGTCATTACCGATTTGGGTGGCAAGATTGAATATGTCAATTCCGCATTCACCCGAGTTACCGGATATACCGCCGAAGAAGCCATTGGCAACAACCCCCGGATATTGAAATCGGGCGAACACCCCGCCGAATTTTATGCGGCAATGTGGCACGAATTAAAGCACAAAGGGATATGGCAAGGCGAAATTATCAACCGTAAAAAAAATGGCGAACTGTATTGGGAATTTTCAACGATGTTCGCACTAAGAAACGATGATGGCAACGTAACCCATTATGCAGCGGCAAAACAAGACATCACCCGCCGAAAAAAAGCGGAATACGCACTGGAAATTCAGCGCGAACAGGAAGAAATTCTCAACGAAATTCTACGCATCGGGTTTGAGAATCTATCGCTGGAAGAACAACTGGAACGTATTTTGGCAGTACTTTTCTCGTGTCCGTGGCTGCCGTTATCTCCGCGCGGTGGCATTTTTTTAATGGATGATGAGACTGGTATGTTGCGGTTGGTTGCCCGGCGGAACTTGCCTGTGGCAGTGCAAACGATGTGCGCACAGGTGGCAATGGGACAGTGCCTGTGTGGAATTGCCGCTTTAAACCGCGAAACGCAATTTGCCGCCGATATTGACCATCGCCATGAAAATCAATATGGAGGGATGAAAGCGCATGGGCATTACAATGTGCCCATTCTGCGCGGCGATGAGGTTATGGGTGTGCTGGTACTCTATCTACCGGCGGGACATAAGAAAAACGCGAACGAACTATCCTTTTTGGAAACGGTTGCTCATACTTTGGCAACCGTCATCGAGCGAAAACAGTACGAAACGGCGCTGGCAGAAGCCCGCGACCGCGCGCTGGAGGTCTCTCGACTGAAAAGCAGGTTGCTGGCAAACGTTAGCCACGAATTGCGCACCCCGTTGGGTGCAATTATGGGTTATTCAGAAATTCTGCACGACGGGTTGATGGGTGAATTGACTGAAGAGCAGAAAAACATTCTGGCGAAAATAACCAATAGTTCGGTGTATCTGACCGAATTGGTGACCGACTTGCTCGACCAAGCCCAAATTGAAGCCGGAAAAATCATTTTAAGAATTGAACCGTTTGAGGTGGCAGAAGTGGTTGAGCGTGTGCGCGATAAAGTAAGCCAGTTAGCGGAAAAGAAAGGCATCGCTCTGTATACCGAAATTGCCGATGATGTGCCGGATATTCTGTCCGGCGACTCGAAACGGTTGACACAGATATTGGTCAATTTGGTGAATAACGCCCTGAAATTTACCGAAACCGGCTCGGTCGGCATTCATATCAAACGGCAGGGGGCAGACCATTGGACACTATCCGTCAGCGATACGGGACCCGGCATCCCCGTCGAAGCGCAGTCTTTCATTTTCGACTCTTTCCGGCAGGTGGATGATTCATCCACGCGCAGGCACGGCGGCGCCGGACTTGGGCTTTCAATTGTAAAACAACTGGTAACCGTTATGGGGGGTGTCGTTAATGTGGAAAGCCGTTTGGGCGAAGGCAGTACATTCACAGTGGTGCTGCCGCTGGTGCCGCAATCGGTGGCACCGGTGGAATCTGCGGAGGAAGTACGATGAGCGATGCATTTGCACTGATTGTGGAAGATGATGAAAGTTTGGCAGAGATTTTTACGCTGACACTGCGTTCCATCAATTTTGAGACCGAAACGGTGTTTGATGGCGATGCCGCACTCGACCGGCTGGCGGAAATTGTGCCCGATGTGGTTGTGCTCGATTTGAACCTGCCCAATGTTTCCGGGCGCGATATTCTGCGCTATATTCGCGGCGAGGCGCGGTTGGCAAACACCAAAATTATGCTGGCAACCGCCGACGCGCTGATGGCAGAAAGTTTGCGCGCAGAGAGCGATTTGGTGCTGCTCAAACCCATCAGCCCCATACAATTGCGTATGCTGGCAGAACGCATCGTTGCCAAATAAGGCGGGCGGTCAGCCGTCAGCAGTTGGCGAATCGCCAATTTATGCCCGCAGGGTGGCTTTTAGCCGCAGCGGGTTGGTCAGCAAATCCAGCGCATCGAGAATGGATGACACCACCACATCTGCCGTGAGCAGTGTCACCACCGATGCGCCTTCTTTTTGCAGCACCGCAATCCCCAACCCCGCCGCTTTGAGCATCAGCGCATCATTGCGCCCGTTGCCGATGGTGATGGTTCGCTCTGCACCCAACGCGGCGACCGTCTCCATTTTGGCGGTATCCTGCGCGCCCGGCGGCAAAATTGCCAGCGAGCAGCGCACATCCGCCAGATTTTCCCGCGCCCTGCCGAATGTGTCGGCGGTGACCACGTGAATTTCTAGCGAATCAGCCAGCATATTCAACCGCGATGCCACGCCGTCAATCAGCGTGCCGTCCACCGCCAGCGTGCCGTTATAATCCAGCACCAAATGTTCAAATTCAAATTCTCCGAATTGCGGAATGGAAATGGGGAGCATAGTTTTTAGCCGTCAGTTTTTCAGTTTTTAGGTTCTGTTGACGTTTCATTTTAGCCAGACGAGAACGGAGACGAAGCACAGAAAGCCAAGGTAGCGAGAAGCCAGTTTGTCATATCGCACAAAAATACGCCGATAGTGCTTGATCTTGTTGATGAAACATTCAACTAAATGCCGCTCTTTGTATAAATGCCGGTCATATGTGTGCTTTTTACGGCGGTTCGACCGTCCGGGAATCACCGCCTCCGCGCCGCATTCGGCAATTTTCGCCCGAAACGGGTCGGCGTCGTAGCCGCGGTCGGCGATCAACCGTTCAAAGGTTAAGCCTTCAATGAGGTTGTCGGCTTCGGTGATGTCGTGTGCCTGCCCACCGGTCAAACGCAACCGTAGCGGGTTGCCTAGCGCATCGACCCCAATGTGCACTTTGGTGCTGAAGCCACCCCGACTGCGACCTAAGGCTTGCTCGGCTTGACCACCGTTTTTTTTAGCGCACCAGCCGCACACGGGTGAGCCCGAATGATGGTACTGTCAATTAACAGGTTCTCCATATCCGGGTCATCGGCAAAGTGGTGGAGCATATCTATCCACACATCGTTGTCGCACCAACGGGCATATCGTTTGTAAACGCTGTTCCATTTGCCGTACTTGGGCGGTAATAATCGCCATTGAGCACCGCTACGAGTGATCCACAGCACCGATTCCACAAATTTTCGGCATCTGTCTTCCGATCTGGGTTTGGTACCCGGATGGCTTTGTAAAAACTCAAAAATCTTTGACCATTTTCTATTGGGTATATGTATTGTGCTCATTCACTCATTATACCATAACCCAAACGTCAACAGAACCTAGTTCAAAGTTCAATGTTTCAGGTTTCAAAGTTGCAGGGTAGCAATCAGCCGTCAGTGGTCAGTTTTACATCGAACTTGTTGAAACTTTTTGTGTGACTGAATTTAAGCCGCGAATTTTCACAAATTTCACGGATTTTAAATGTCATTCCGGAATTTCCCGCAGGGAAATATCCGGAATCCATAGCAAAACATAGTGGATTCCCGCTTTCGCGGGAATGACATTTAAAAAATTGCCGATGGTTTCTGTAATTTTGGCACATTTTTCAAAAGTTTCATTTAGTTCGTCCAAAGTCTCACTATATCTCACTTTCTCACCGGCTCACTTTCTATCCCTATCCCTATCTCTATCTCTATCCCACATCACCAATAACCAATATCCAATCACTAAAATCGCCAGCGTCAGCAGCGAAATCCATTTTCCCGCCACGCGGACGGGGGTATCCTCGAACCGCAGTTCCAGAAAGTGGCTTCCTTTCGGCACGGGGATGACCATCCAGCCCTCGCGGTCGGTGGTGGAAATTTGCGAATGCCCGATGACCTTCCCGATGCGTCCGTAGGGGAAGGATTTGCTGGTTTTGTTGTCGGGGTCGGTATCCTCATACAGTGTCGCCGTCCAGCCGGGAAAATACGGAATGTAAAATGTGACCGCCTGATTATCATCGGCGGCATAAACCCACACAAATTCGTGCACGCTGTCCATTTCAAACGAATGAACGCCCATCAGCGGCATGGTGTGCGACGCGTCCCACACCTCCGATTGCACCACGCGGGTGGTGATGGGCTTGCCGGCGATTGCCAAATCTGCCAGCGGCGACCAGCGCGGAATATCCTTCACCCATGCGGTGGAACCGGTCAACTCATCCGCCGATTGCTGAAAGCGAAACAGACTCGCCAAACTGACAGGTCCTTCGGTCGGTTTCGGGTCGCGCACCTGCGCCCGCACATACGGAAAACTCGCCAGCATCACCAGCAATATCACCGGCAGAATTTCTGCCAATTTTGCATTTTGCATTTTTAATTTTGAATTGGTAGCGGCAACGCCACCCAAAACCGAAATTGCCGGGGCGATGATGACCAGCAGCCGCCACGGGAACTGCGCGAAATTTGCCAGCGGAAGTGCCGTCCACACCCACGCCGACAGCGGGGTGGTCAAAAAGGCGATTGCCAGCACCAGCCCCTGCGAAAAATAGAGCGTCAGCCGCAAGGCGCGGTTTTTCAGTTTCGGCACAGCGAAAAATGACAGCGCGAACAGCACCAGCGCTGCCAGCCCGATTTGGAATCCGGCATCATCATTGGGACCCGGAATGCTGGGACCGAATCCCCAGTGCGGCGAAAAAAGTTGGAAAAAGTCCACAAAATCATCGCCGAAGGCATACCGCCCGCCAATCCACTGGTCAACCCGCACATACTGCCGCTCGACGAACGCGGGCAGCCAGAAAATCGCGCTCAACCCCAGCCCGCCGAACAGCGCCAGCGCGGGCGGTATGCC
>JALVZI010000586.1 GCA_027022125.1 Anaerolineae bacterium
CGGGTACGAAAGCGGGAATCCACAATGTTTCGCTATGGATTCCGGATATTTCCCGGCGGGAGATTCCGGAATGACATTAAAAATCCGTGAAATTGGTGGAAATTCGTGGCTGAAATTCAGTCACACAAAAAGTTTCAACCAGTTCAATGTTATTCCCGCCTGTGCCCTGTAGGTACGAAAGATATAAAAGGGGTAATTTGTCAAATAGTCTTTGGTATGGTTGTGTGACAAATTTTTGCGCGCTGTGGTTACACTGAAATCACATTCCGTTTAGGGTGAGTTCATCCAGCGCGGTGAGATGGTCTTCCAACCGCGACACTTCTTCGTCCACCTCATCGGTCAGGCGGCGATAGTTGGCAACCTGTGTGCTCGATTGGCTGGTGAGCAATTGCGAATAGATTGTTCCCAGCATTGACAGCGTGCTGTCAACCTGCAATTCCGCCCGCCGGACGCTCTGTTGTAGGGTTTGCAGCGCGCACAATTGTTTGCGGCGTGTTTCTAGCGAGTGCTCCAACTGTTCGCGGATGGCGGGGTCGGTTTCGGTGGCGAGTTCTTTTTCGATTTTTTTGATGGTGGCGGGCACGGTTTTTAAATCTTTTTGGATGATGGTGTCTTGTTGCAATCCGTCCACCCGTTTAATTAAATCCTCGATGGCGGTTGCCCAATATTCCACCCGTGCGTGCAACGCCTCGCGGTGAGCGGTGGTTGACCCGCGCTGATTGGCTTTTTCCAGCGCAGCGTTAATTTTGGCGCGATAATCTCGCACCTGCTGCAACTGCGTTTTCATTTGCCCGCCGACACCCGATGGTGCGGTTGTTGCCAACCGGTTTGCCTGAAACGCCAGCACGCCGATACCGCTCAGCGCCACCAGCCACATCAGTGCCAGCAGCCACGGTGCACGCAAAATGCGAAACGCAGTGATGAATATCACCAGCGACAGCACATACAGCAGTGTATTCTGCCAGAAAATTTGCCACGTCAGTGTTCGTTTTTTCATCGGGATGCCATTTTCAATACATGTATTCTTCGCGCACCGGGCTGAAAATATCAATCACCCGCGCCGGCGACACGCCGGTATACGCGCTGTGTTCCACCCCGCCCGGAATCAGATACGTGTCGCCGGGACCCAAATGGCGTGTTTCTCCGGCTATGGTCAGCGCCAGCCCGCCGGAAATCACTGTGCCGGCTTGCTCGTGGGGATGGCTGTGGTTCGGCAGTTGGGTGTTGGCATCCAAATCTACCACCGCGACCAGCATATTTTCGCCCCAAAATGTGCGAATGGTGATGCCTGGCGCAACTTCTTTTCCTTCGCGGTTCTCAATATCGCAAAAATAAGACATTTTCTCCTCCGGGTTTAAGGTTTCGTGTTTTTGGTTTCTGGTTTTTGGTGGCAGGGTAGCAGGGTTGCAATCAGTTCCAAGTCCAAAGTCACGTTTCACGTTTCACGTTTCACGCATCACGTTTCACGCATCACGTTTTCACGCTTCACGCAATACGCAATACGATTCAACGATTCAGCGATTCACTGATAACCAATCTCCAATAACACCATTATACCAGAAATTCTCCCTGCTTCAACTGACATTTTCCACCCGCTCTGCCGACATCTTTTTGTGCAAAATATCCAACTTTCCCCCCGAAGATTTGTGCGCTCAAATTTTCGCCCGTCGAATTTGGCTGTTTTCGCCAAAATCGGCTTGACGGCATCGGGGCATCGTGATATTATCCCCGCATCATCAATTGTGAAGGTTTTGACACGGAAAATGTCGATAATTTTTGCTTTGTTTCTGGTACTTATTATTAGCAGCGTCCTCCTTATTAGCCGCAAGGAGGCGTTTGCGCTTGTCAGAATAAAGACAAAGCACCGAAAGTAACTTTGGTTTGCAAACGCCTCCCGAATTTGGGGGGCGTTTTTTTATGAATACCACCGGCAACGATGCCCTGCTTATGAAAAATAAGTTGGGCAATTTTATTGGAGGTTCAAATGGCAGAAATAAAAACCGGCGCAGAAATTGTAATGGAATGTCTCATCCGCGAAGGCGTGGAAGTCGTATTCGGCTATCCGGGCGGCGCAAACTTGCCGATTTACGACGCTTTCAACTTTTATCCGCAATTGCGCCACGTGCTGACCCGTCACGAGCAGGGCGCAACCCACGCCGCCGACGGTTACGCCCGCGTCACGGGTAAAGTCGGCGTGGCGATGGCAACTTCCGGACCCGGCGCCACCAATATGGTCACCGGTATCGCCACCGCAAAAATGGACTCATCGCCGATTGTGTGCATCACCGGGCAAGTGGCAACCACCGCTATCGGCGGCGACGCCTTTCAGGAAACGGATGTCACCGGTGTAACCCTGCCTGTCACCAAACACAACTATCTGGTTACCGATGTGCGCGATTTGGCATACACCATCAAAGAAGCCTTTTACATCGCCCGCACCGGACGCCCCGGTCCCGTGCTGATTGACATTCCGAAAGACGTGCAAAACGACAGTTGTGAATTTGTTTACCCCGAAGACCCCATCGACCTGCCCGGCTATCACCCTGCCGACCGCGCCACCGAAGAGCAGGTTGCCCGCGCGCTGGAACTCATCAACAGCGCGAAAAAACCCGTCATTTTGGCGGGACACGGTGTTTTGCAATCCGGTGCGACTCAAGAAGTGCTGAAAATGGCGGAAAAAGGCGGCATTCCCATTGCCTGCACACTGCTGGGGCTGGGCGGCATTCCCGCCAGCCATCCACTTAATTTGGGAATGATGGGTATGCACGGCGAAGCCGCCGCCAACCACGCCATTCAAAATGCCGATTTGCTGCTGGCGTTCGGTATGCGTTTTGATGACCGCGTGACCGGTAAATTGGCAACCTATTCCCCCAACTCGAAAAAAATTCATATTGATATTGACGCATCGGAATTGAACAAAAACGTGCGGGTGGATGTTGCCATCAATGCCGATTTACGGGTGGTGCTGGAGCAATTTAACGGCGATGTGGAAGCGGTTGACCGCGCCGAGTGGCTGGGAACTATCCGCGATTGGCAGGAAGACAGCAGTCAGCGCGACATCCTCAATACCGATGACGGCATTTTCCGCGCCGCGCAAGCCATTTTCGACCTGTGGAAGTTTTCAAAAGACAACAATCCGGTGATTGTCAGCGATGTGGGACAGCATCAAATGTTGGAAGCACAGTATTTCAAACACGAAAAACCGCACACGCTCATCACCTCTGGCGGATTGGGCACGATGGGGTTCAGCCTGCCCGCCGCCATCGGAGCACGATTCGGCGCGCCGGAAACGCAAGAGGTGTGGGTAGTGGTCGGCGACGGTTCCATTCAAATGACCATTACCGAATTGATGACCGCCGTGCAGGAAAATTTGAACATCAACATTTGTATCATCAACAACGGCTATTTAGGAATGGTGCGGCAGTGGCAGCAACTTTTTTACGATGAACGTTATGCCGAAACGCCCATCCTCAGTCCGGATTATGTAAAACTGGCAGAGGCTTATGGAATGCAGGGTTTGCGCGTGTCTCGGCGAGAAGATACGCTGGACGCGCTGAAAAAAGCCCGCGCCCACCGGGGTCCGTCGCTAATTGAATTTGTGGTGGAACAGCACGATATGGTATATCCGATGGTTCCCGCCGGCGCAGATTTGCACGAGATGATTCGCCGCCCGACGGCATAACGGGAAAAGGAGAAATTCCAATGAAACAGACACTCATTGCTTTGGTAGAAGATAAACCCGGTGTGCTGAACCGCGTTGCCAGCCTGTTCCGCCGCCGCAATTTCAATATCGAAAGTTTGGCGGTGGGACACAGCGAAACGCCCGGCATTTCGCGGATGACCATCGTCACCGATGAAGAAGAGGCGTTACGCCGAAACGTGGTGCGCCAAAACCTGCTGAAACTCATCAACGTGATTGAGGTGGATGATGTGACCGACCAGCCGGTGGTGGTGCGCGAAACCGCGCTCATCAAAGTGCGGGCAGATGCCACCAAACGCGCCGAAATTATGAACATCACCGACATTTACCGTGCCCGAATTGTGGACGTTGCCACTGAGTCGCTGATTGTGGAAATTACCGGCGATGCCGACAAAATTGCATCAATGGCAGATATGCTGCGCCCCTTCGGTATCATCGAAATGGCGCGCACCGGTGCGCTGGCGATGACGCGCGGGGTGGTCACCCCCCGCGACCCGGCATCGTATGCCAAATATGCCGCGAAGGTGGGGCAGTAGACTCTAATTCTTTCGTCTCTCGTAGGGGCGGCTCGCGAGCCGCCCCTACTGAAAACTGACAACTGAAAACCAAAAGCCTATAATGCGGTTATCTGAAAATCAATCTAATTAACCGCCAGAAAAGGAGAAAAACAATGGCAAACATTTATTATGACAAAGATGCAGATATGTCACTGCTGGAAGGCAGGAAAATTGCCGTGATTGGCTACGGCAGTCAGGGGCACGCACACGCCCAAAACTTGCGAGACAGCGGTTTCGATGTGCGCGTCGGTCTGCACGAAGGGAGCAAAAGCCGCGCCAAAGCCGAAGCCGACGGCTTGACCGTCAAATCGGTGGCGGATGCTGCCGCCGAAGCGGACATCATTATGATTCTCGCGCCCGATACCAAACAGCGCAAAATTTACGAAGAATCCATCAAAGACAATTTGAACCCGGGCGATATGCTGATGTTCGGGCACGGATTCAATATCCGGTTCGGGCAGATTGTGCCGCCCGATTTTGTGGATGTGAGTATGATTGCCCCCAAAGCGCCGGGGCATCGTGTGCGAGAAGTTTTTGTCGAAGGGATGGGCACGCCCTGCCTGCTGGCGGTGGAGCAGGATTACACCGGCAAAGCGAAAGAAACCGCGCTGGCGTATGGCTGCGCCATCGGCGGTGGACGCGCCGGCATCATCGAAACGACTTTCGCCGAAGAAACCGAAACCGACCTTTTCGGCGAGCAAGCCATTCTCTGCGGCGGTATTTCTGCACTGATGGAAGCCGGGTTCAACACGCTGGTGGAAGCGGGCTACCAGCCGGAAATTGCCTATTTTGAAACCGTCCACGAAATGAAACTCATTGTTGACCTGATTTATCAGGGCGGATTGAGTTATATGCGGTACAGCGTCAGCGATACCGCCGAACACGGCGATTACACCGGCGGACCGAAAATCATCACCGAGGAAACCAGAAAGGCGATGAAAAAGATTCTGGAAGACATCCGCAGCGGGGCATATGCCGAAGAATGGATTGAAGAAAACGCCAGCGGGCGCAAGTGGTTCAACGAGCAGCGGCGCAATGCCCGCACCAGCCAAATTGAGCAGGTGGGCAAACAACTGCGCGGTATGATGGAATGGCTTGGCGCGGTGGAGATTGAGTAGCAGGGAGCAAGCAGCAAGAAGCAGGGAGCAAGGGGATGGAGACGTCCCCTGCTCCATACTCCCTGCTCCTAAAAAAGGAGGTGATACCATTGGAAAGTGACCTTACCGATTTGAGTGACCTCTTTCGCAACAAAATTCAGCAACCCCGATGATACGTGTTGCGTATTGCGTGAAACATAAATGCGCAATACGTTTTACGCAGTACGCAACACGTATCACGCTACCCAAAAGGAGCAAAAATTATGTCAGACCCTGACGTACCTGCAAAAAAAGACACCCTGATTATTTTTGATACCACCCTGCGCGACGGCGAACAAAGCCCCGGCGCAACTCTGAATATCGATGAGAAATTGGAAATCGCGCGGCAACTCTCTCGCCTCGGCGTGGATGTGTGCGAAGCCGGTTTCCCCATCGCTTCCCCCGGCGATTTTGAAGCCGTGCGCCGCATCGCGGAGGAAGTGGGTCCGCTGACCGAAGGACGCAAATCCGGGCAGCCGATGACCATCGCCGGGCTGGCACGCGCTCGAAAAGAGGACATCCAGCGGGCTTATGACGCGGTGAAAGCCGCCCCCCGCCATCGGATTCACACTTTTCTCGCCACATCCGATATCCATCTGAAACACAAATTGAAAATTGACCGCGAAGAATGTATCGAGCAGGTTGTCGAAGCCGTATCATTCGCCAAAACACTGTGCGATGACATCGAATTTTCGCCGGAAGATGCCGGACGCTCCGACCCCGAATTTCTGACGGTGGTGCTCGGTGAAGCCATCAAAGCGGGTGCAACCACCATCAACATTCCCGATACCGTCGGCTATACCACCCCGGAAGAGTTCGGCTGGCTGATTGGCTATCTGATTGAAAATACCCCCGGTGCGGAAAACGCCATCTGGTCAACCCACTGCCACAACGATTTGGGGCTGGCGACATCGAACACGCTGG
>JALVZI010000587.1 GCA_027022125.1 Anaerolineae bacterium
TTTCCCCTTTGTCAAATCGAGATTCCATTTTTGAAAAGCCCCCGTCACCCACCGATTCTCCGCAACTTCGAACCCTCCCGCAGCGCCGAAATCGTCCCCGCGCCCGTAGCGAACATCGCCACCCGCAGCGCCGACAGCACCACCGCTATCTCCTCCGACACTGCCGCCGCCGAGCGCATCGCCGCCCGCAGAAACAGCCCCGCCATCCCGCCGAGATGCGCCCCCAGCGCAATACTTTTCGCCACATCCACCCCCGACCGCAGCCCGCCGCTGGCAATCAGCGGCAACTCCGGCGCCACCCGCCGCGCCGTCACAATGGCTTCGGCGGTGGGGATACCCCACTCCGCAAACGCCGCCGCCACCCGCCGATGACGCTCGGTGGGCGCACGATACATTTCCACCTGCGACCACGACGTGCCGCCCGCGCCCGCCACATCTATCGCCGCAATACCGGCATCAACCAACCGGCGCACATTTTCCGCCGAGAATCCCCAACCGACCTCTTTCGCAATCACCGGCACATCCAGCGCGGCGCACACCCTTTCCACCCGAGCCAGCAATCCCGCAAAATTGGTATCCCCTTCCGGCTGAACCGCCTCTTGCAGCGCGTTAAAATGCAAAATCAGCGCATCCGCACCAATCATATCCACCGCCCGGCGACATTCATCCACCCCGTAACCGTAATTCAACTGCACCGCGCCCAAATTGGCGAACAGCAAAATATCGGGGGCGTACTTTCGCACAGCAAACGATGCCGCCAACGCGGGGTCTTCCAGCGCCGCCCGCTGACTGCCGACCCCCATCGCCACCCCCTGCGCCTGCGCCGCCTCTGCCAATCGCCGGTTGATGCGCCCGGCTTCATCCGTGCCGCCCGTCATTGACGAAATCAGCAGTGGCGCGCGCAATTTTTTCCCGAAAAACTCGGTCGTGGTATCCACCGCCGCCAAATCGAGTTCCGGCAGGGCGTTATGTTCAAACCGATACCGCTCAAATCCGGCAGTGATATTTTTGAACCCGACATCCTCTTCCAAATTGATGCGGATGTGGTCTGCTTTTCGCTGTCCGTGCATGGCTGTATCCTCCACCGGAGATAGTACCGCTTGCGCGGAAATTCGTCAATCGGGCGGCGCGATTGTTTGCCGTTTTTATGGCGATATGATAGCATGATTATTATGAACCTTACCCTACTGCTCATTCTGCTTTTTGGTTGGTTGATTGCCGTGCTGGTCAACCATATCGCTTCGATTTTGCCGCTGAAAGAAACGCTGTGGCAAAAACCCTTTTGCACCCGCCGCCTGAATTTCGACGGACTGGAAGCCGTTTCGCTGGCAAAAAAAGGGGAGACCCCCGCCGCCGCCGAAATCTGTCACGCGCCGCGACCGCCGCTGGCGTGGAGCGGGCTGCTGGCGACGCTTTCCGGCAATCGCCACTGCCCCGCCTGCGGAAAACCGCTCGGCTGGCGACACACCGCCGTGGAAATCGTTTTTCCCGCGCTACTGGCAGTGCTTTACCTGCAATTCGGGTTCACCCCGTATTTTGGCTGGACGGCGCTGTACACTACCATTCTCACCATTCTGTTCATCACCGATTTGGAACACCGGCTCATCCAGCACGCAGTCATTTTTCCGGCAATTTTGCTGGCGCTGGCGGGCAGTTTCTTTTCGCCCGCATTTACATGGAAGCAAGCTATCGTCGGTGGAGCGGTCGGATTCGTCAGTTTCTATCTGCTGGCGCTACTGGCGCGCGGCGGACTCGGCGAAGGGGATGTGACCCTTTCCGCATTTTTGGGGCTGATTATCGGACTGCCGAATATCATCGCCGCGCTGCTGTATGGGAT
>JALVZI010000588.1 GCA_027022125.1 Anaerolineae bacterium
CCCCGATACCGTCATGTTCCCCAATGTGGGTCAGCAATCATACAGCGACCCCGACGGGCGATTTACCATCGTCTTTCCGGCAAATTGGCAAACAGTGGCGCAACCGTCTGGCGGCGTGGTTTTTGTTGACCCCACCGGACGCGCCGCCTTCGGCGTGCAATTTACCCCCACCGACCGCCAACTTTCCACCGACGCGCTCACCGATGCCGCTGTGCAATTTGCCACCACCAATTTCGGCAGCGACCCATCGTTCAAAATTCTCTCTCAAACAAACGGTATTGTTCAATTTAAAAATGATGACCCGCAACTCGGCGCCACCGTCAACCAAATTAAAGCGGCGCAGTACGGGCAGATGGTCTATTTTACCCAAATAACAATTGTCGAATCGCTGTGGGCACAGACCGCCCCCGCACTGCAAGCGATGGCTGATACCCTGCACGTGCTGCGCACCGAAACACTCCCCACCCCGACCGCGCCGCCGGCATGGGTGCTGTACACCAGCCCGCCGCTCGGCGTGGCATTTTTGGTTGCCAACAACTGGCAGGTTTCCGAAACGGAAAATGCCGTTACCGCCGAATGGCATTCATCGGGTATGAGTTTTACGGTGGCGGTGGAACCGGCGCAAAATGCTGAACAATTTTTGCAGGTGCAACTCGATGCGCTGGCAAAAACCGACCCCGCCGCCACCCATTCCGACATCACCGCCGATACCGTCGGCGGCATTGCGGGCTTTAAAGTGGACTATTTGTATTCTTCGCCCGATGATATTAAAATGGCGGCATCCAGTTTCGCAGGTGAATCCGGCGGAAAATTGTATCACGTAAAAATTGCCGCGCCACAGCCGGTATTCCCCACCGCGCTCGATTGGTTCATCCCCATGCTGGAAAGCCTGAAAATAATAGGCGAATGATGCGAATAGCGAATTGCGAATAGCAAATGACCAATGACAAAGGACGAATGACCGATGACCCCACAAATTCCTCCTGATTTTTGGGCAGAACTCCGCCGTCGGGTGGCGGGCGATGTGAAAAACGATTTGTACAGCCGCACATTGTACAGTACCGACGCTTCCATCTACCAGGTGCAGCCGCTGGGCGTGTTCTTTCCCCGCAACGCCGACGACATTCAGGCGGCAACGGAAATTGCGGCGAAATACCGCGTGCCGGTGCTGGTGCGCGGCGGTGGAACCAGTCTCGCCGGGCAGGCGGTCAACGAGGCGTTGATAATGGACGCCAGCCGCCATATGACCCGCGTGCTGGAAGTGAACCCCGCCGAACACTGGGCGCGGGTTCAGCCCGGGCTGGTGCTCGACCATTTGAACGATGCGGTTGCCCCGCACGGGCTGAAATACGGTCCCGACCCCGCCAGCAGCAATCGTGCCACACTGGGCGGCATTGTGGGCAACAATTCCACCGGTTCGCATTCCATCGTGTATGGCATGACTGCCGACCACATTTTGCGCACCGATGTGGTGCTCAGTGACGGTTCGACGGCGCAATTTGCCCCGCTGACCACCGCCGAATTCGAGCGCGCGCAAGCCAAAAGCGGGTTGGAGGGCGACATCTATCGCGGGTTGGCAAAATTGCTGGCGGAAAACGAGCGGGTTATCGCCGACGGCACACCATCGCATTGGCGGCGGTGCGGCGGCTATAATGTTGACCGGCTCATCAAAACCGACACCATCAATTTGGCAAAATTGATGGTCGGTGCGGAAAGTACACTCGGCGCGGTGACGGAAATCACGCTGAATTTGGTGGAAAAACCGAAATTCACCGCGCTGGCAGTCGTCCATTTCGACACGGTGATGAGCGCGCTGGAAGCCGTGCCGCTGCTGCTGGAAACGAAACCATCGGCGGTGGAACTGATTGACGAACTCGCCCTGCGGATGAGCCGCGAAGTGCCGGAATATGCTCGCCAACTGACATTTTTGGAAGGCAAGCCGAATGCCATTTTGGTGACGGAATATACCGGCGATTCAGCCGCGGAGGTGAAGGGCAAACTCGACATTCTCGACCGGTTTTTGGCGAAACACCGCCTCGGCACGGCGAATGTGCGCGCCGAAAGCGCCGAAATGCAGGCGAATGTCTGGGCAGTGCGAAAGAACAGTCTCGGCTTGCTGATGCGCGTCAAAGGGGATTACAAACCCCTGCCGTTCATTGAAGATTCTGCCGTGCCGGTGGAACATCTGGCGGAATATGTCGGTCAGATTCAGCAAATTTGCGCCGAGTTGGATACCAAACTGGTCTATTATGCTCATGCCAGCGCGGGCTGTCTGCACATTCGCCCGCTGGTCAACTTGAAAACCGCCGACGGCATCGAAAAAATGGAGCGAATCAGCCGCGCGGCGGCGGAGTTGGTGGCGGGATACGATGGCGCGTGGAGCAGCGAGCACGGCGACGGGCGCGCTCGCAGTTATATGAACGAGCATTTTTACGGCAAAGAATTGTATGGCGTTTACAAGCAGGTGAAAACGCTCTTCGACCCGCAAAATCTGTTCAATCCCGGCAATATCGTGGATGCGGGCGCGATGACCGAGCATCTGCGGTACGGCGCGGATTATCGCACCATCGAAATCAAACCGTATCTCAACTGGGCGGAAGAAGGCGGCTTTGCCGCCGCCGTCGAAGCGTGCAACGGCGCGGCGGTGTGCCGCAAAGATACGGGCAATATGTGTCCGTCATATATGGCAACCCGCGATGAAGAGCACTCGACGCGCGGGCGCGCCAATTTGCTGCGCGCGGCGTTGGCGGGGCGCATTCCGCACGAAGAGTTGTTCAGCGAGCGAATGTACGGCGCACTCGATTTGTGTGTGGAATGCAAATCGTGCAAATCGGAATGCCCGTCATCGGTGGATATGGCGAAAATCAAAACGGAATTTATGGCGCATTATTATGAAAGCCACCCCATCCCGCTGCGCTCGCGGTTGTTCGCCGATTTCGGCGCGTTGAGCCGTCTGGCATCGGGACCGCAGGCGCCGCTCATCAACTGGTTTATGCGCCGGGGATGGGTTCGCCGCGTGATGGAAAAAGTGGTGGGCATTGACCATCGCCGCGAAATGCCGCCTTTCGCCCGCCAATCGTTTGTGGCGTGGTTCAAAAATCGAACCGATGCGCCGCCCGCCACCGAACCGCGTCAGCCGGTGGTGCTGCTGCACGACACGGTGAACACCTACAATCACCCCGAAGTTTCCATTGCCGCCACCCGCGTGCTGGAAGCGGCGGGCTATCGCGTGCTGCTGCCCGGTCATAAAGATGTGGGACGCCCCGCCATCTCGAAAGGGATGCTCAATTTGGCAAAAGCGCTGGCGGAACACACGCTGTCGCGGCTGGAGCCGTTCGCCCGCGACGGTATTCCGATTGTCGGGCTGGAACCGAGCGATGTTTCCGCGCTGAAAGATGACTATTTTTCAATGTTGCCCGATAATCCGGTGGTGAAATTGGTGGCGGATGTAACCGTCACATTTGAGGAATTTATGGCGTCGCTGGCGGATGACCCGAATTTCAGCCTGCCGGTTGTTTCTCCGCCGCAGAAAATCCTGCTGCACGGACACTGTCACCAAAAGGCACTCATCGGCACCGAACCGGCGAAAAAAGCGCTGTCGCTGCTGGGGGATGTGGAAATCGAAGAGTTGGACGCGGGGTGCTGCGGTATGGCGGGGTCTTTCGGGTACGAAGCGGAACATTACGATATTTCGATGGCGATGGGCGAGCGGGTACTCTTCCCCGCCGTGCGCAGTGCTGAACCCGACCGCATCGTGGTGGCGGCGGGGGTCAGTTGCCAGCATCAAATTGCGCACGGCACGCACCGCGATGCGCTTCATCCGGCGCAGGTTTTCGCGCGGGCGCTGGGGTTGTGATACAACTTTTTTCATCTGCAGCCGTAATGTATGGTGACGGCGGTTTGCCGGAAACATACTTTTGAAAGGTATCTATTCAGGGAGACGGGAAAAACGCCCTTCGATACGCGGTTCGCGCAGCGAACCGCTACTCAGGATGCGTTTTTCCCTGCCGATTCCATCCTGAGTAGCCCACAGGGCGCATCGAAATGAAAAAATCGGTTTGGTTGTATATCCTCAAATGCGCTGATGGCTCATATTACACCGGGCACACCGATAATTTGGAAAAACGATTCGCAGAACATCAGGCGGGTGAGGGTTCGGAATGGACAAGAAAGCGATTACCTGTGAAGGTGGTATTTTCGCAAGAATTTCCTGATAGAGATCAAGCATTTGAAATGGAACGCACGATTAAAAAGTGGTCGAGAGCCAAAAAAGAAGCATTGATAAACGGGAATTGGGACTTGTTGCGATGGTTGTCAAAAAAAACGGCATTCCGAAAGTGAAAGTTGGACGTATTTTTCAACCGATTTCATCCTGAGTAGCCCGCAGGGCGTATCGAAGGGTGAAATCGGCAAAATACCACTGTATTCTCAATAGTTACCATTTCAGAAAGGAGATTCAATGAAAAAACTTATCGGATTTGTATTGTTGGCATTGATGTTGGCGGCGGCGCAGTGCAACGGCGGCAATGCCGTGCCGAAAATTGCGGTGGAAGATGCGTGGGCGCGCCCCTCGGCGATGAAAGCCGGTAGCGGCGCGGTGTATGTCACGCTGAAAAACACCGGCGGCGACGATGTGCTGGTCAGCGCCGCCTCTGATGTGGCGGAGGCGGTCGAATTGCACCAAACCAAAATGGACGGGGATATGATGAAAATGAGTCCCGTGCCCAATATCCCCATACCGGCGGGCGAGACGGTCAAACTGGAACCGGGCGGCGAGCATATCATGCTCATCAACCTGAAACAGCCGCTGAAACCCGGCGAGACCATCTCTGTCACCCTGAATTTTGAGAAATCCGACGCGATGACGCTGGATGTCCCCGTGAAACCGAATGGCGAATGAGCGAATGGGGGGAATTTGCGAATAAGCGAATGAGCGAATCTGCGAATGGGCGAATTTGCCACCCTGCCACTTTGCAACCCTGCAACCTTGCTACCCCGAAACCTCACTCCAGCATACGCTGAATTTGCGCCACCACCATTTGGATGGCAGTGGTATTGTGTCCCCCGCGCGGAATAATCACATCCGCGAATTGTTTGCTCGGTTCCACAAATTCCATGTGCATCGGGCGTACCGTGGCGAGATATTGGGCAATCACCCGCTCGACGGTGCGCCCGCGTTCTGCCACATCCCGCTGCAACCGCCGGATGAAACGCAGGTCGTCGGCGGTATCCACATAAATTTTAATGTCCATCAAATCGCGGAGGGCTTTATCCACAAAAATTAAAATGCCTTCCACCAAAATGACCTGTTTCGGCTCGATGCGTTTGGTTTGCGGCAGCCGCACATAATTGGCGAAATCATATTTCGGCATTTCGATGGCTTCGCCGCGCAGTAACGCCCGCAAATGGGCGATGAGCAATTCGTTTTCCAGCGAGTCGGGATGGTCGAAATTGAACGATTGCCGTTCTTCCAGCGGCAGATGGCTCAAATCCCGATAGTAGGCATCGTGTTCCAAATATGCCAGATGGTCGCCCGTGACGGCTTCCAAAATGCGGTGGGCGACGGTCGTTTTGCCCGATGCGGTTCCGCCCGCCACGCCGATGATGATGGGTTTACGATTGTGTGCCATCGCCGGTTGTTCCTTCCCCGTTTATTGCCGAAAAAAGTGTGTCTGCCAGCACGTTTGCCGGATGACGGTTGCCCTGCGTTTCGATGAACGCATCCACCCGACTGCCGCGCCCTTTGGTGACGGCGGTCAGCCGGACGATTGCCGGTGCGCCGAAAATCCATCCCGCCGCACCGAACAGCACCAGCAGTGCGCCGAGCGCGCCGGGCAGCACGCCGGGCAGCCGGTATGCCCGCAGCAGAAATCTGTCCTGAATGGAAATTTCTCCGGTGATGCCCGCCTGCGGCAGCGAAAAACTCTGCCCGCGCTGCACCGCCGATTCGATGGGTGTATTTTGCGCGTCGCGCACGCTGAGCCGGTAATCGCCGCGACCGTTGGCGGTGATATAACGCAATTCCAGCGATTGCCCGCGCGGGGCATACGAGAAAACCAGCGGGCGGGAAATATCATCGAAAACCAGCGTCAGGTTTTCGGTGGTATCGCCATCGTTGAAAGTAATTTTGGCGAGCGGCTGTGCTTTCGGCGGGGCAACCCACCACCCGCGCCGACGCTGCCAGCGTCCCATCTGCCACTCGGCGGACTGCCCGTCGGCGATGACCGACAGTGTTCCGCGTCCACCGGCATCCGGCGAAAATCCGCTGATTTGCACCGTTTGCCCGATGAATGTCGCCGGTG
>JALVZI010000589.1 GCA_027022125.1 Anaerolineae bacterium
GCGGTGCGCGCCGCCAGCAACGGAAAAAACGCCGCTTCGGTGCTGGCGCGGGCGATGAAAATGAAAAACAGCCCGAAGGTGATACCGGCGAAAACCGGCAATTTCAAATCGGCGAGCCGCAGCGGTTGGTGGGTGCTCAATCCACCCGCCAGCAGCCACACCGCCGCCAGCGCCGCCACAAATCCGATTTGCTGGGTCAGCGCGGGCGCGCCTTCGGTCACTGCGGCAACCACCAGCGGCAGCAGGGCGGTGGTCACGGCAGATACGGGCGCGACGACGCCCATTGTGCCGGTTGCCAGCGCGTGATAAAACAGCGCCAGCCCGATAATGCCGATAGCGCCCGCCAGCGCGCCCCATCCGAGACTGCTCCACGGCGGCAATCTTTTGTCGAAAATGAACGCCAGCGCCACCAGCAGCACCGCGCCCGCGCCCTGCGAGACGAACATCACTGCCAGCACGTTATTCCGTTTGGTTGCCAGACCGCCGGTAAAATCGCCCGTGCCCCAACTGATGGCGGACAATAAGCCGAAAAAGGCGGTGAGAGTGGTGGTGTTCATGGGGTTTCTGGTTTCTGGTTTCGAGTTTCGAGTTTCGGGTTCAGGGTGGCAGGGGGGTAAAATTCAAAATTCAAAGTTCACAATTCAAAGTTTTGGGTTCAAGGTTGCAAAGTTGCAATCATTCGCTACTCGCTATTCACTATTCACTTTCTCTATCCCTATCCCTATCCCTATCTGTTCCACGCATCACGCAATACGCAATACGCAATACGCAATACGATTCAACGAGTCAGCGAATCACCAATCACGTTTCACGCATCACGTTTCACGCATCACGTTTCACGCATCACCAATTTCCAATATCCAATCACCAATATCAACGCCAGCACGGTGAATCCGCTGATTGCCAGCCCGATTTTCCACGATAGCGGCGAAAATTCCATCCGCACGCGATGTTCGCCCGCCGGAATGGGGACGGCGCGGAAGGCGTAATTTGCCCGCAAAATCGGGGCGTCTGCCCCATCCACGGTGGCGCGCCAGCCGGGATACCACGCATCCGACAGCACCAAATAGCCCGCTGTGTCGGTTTTCACGCCGAATTCGACCGTCTGCGCACCATAATTCAGCACCGCCAATTCAGTTTCGGGTTTCGGGTTTTGGGGTTCAATTGGGGGCGTGTCGGGTGTGTTTTCCAGAATTACTGTATTTTCGGGGTCAAAATCGGAATTGTGGATGAGTTCCCACGCCTGTTGGTGCGAATCGGCAATCTGCGCCTGCGAGACGAACAGCACGCGCGGCAGGGCGGCACGGTTCAGATAAATGTTGATGGCGGGGTCATCGGCAAAAATTGGCACGATGTCGCCATCGGCGGGCGCGCCCCCTTTTCCGGCGACGATATATTTTACCCCCAAAAAGCGATACATCGCACTGTCGCGCCGCCCGATATTCTGCCAAACGCGGGTGGTATCCGCCAGTGTCAGCGGGTTGTACAGCCCCCACACATCGTACAGTCCGTTCAGCAGCGCGGTGTCCGGTTGCCACAGATGCCACACATCGGTGGTCACTTCGATGCGGTTGATGCCGGCATTTTCCCGCAGAAATGCAATCGCGGCGGGATGATTGAACGCGGCGGTGGGGTCGCTGTGTCCCACATCCACATTTGCCCCCAAACTGAACAAATCGAGCGCGATGAGCGCGGCGGCAGCCACGCCGATGGCGGTCGAGCGCAATCGCCCGCGCCGGATGAGCACCAGCAGCAACCAACCGGCGCCCGCCAGCAGCAGGAAAATCACCAGCCCGCTGACCGCGCTCTGTGCCCGCCGAAAAATATCGGG
>JALVZI010000590.1 GCA_027022125.1 Anaerolineae bacterium
ATCTCAAACTGCGTAAGGTGAGTAAAAAACTATGGGACAATATTCCATCCGCGTGCAGAAGGGATATATCAACTTCTCTTCGGCGCATTTTATCACGTATGAAGGCACGCGCTGCGAAGCGCTGCACGGGCATAACTTCACCACCAGTTTGCGGCTCGATGGCACGCTGGATGAAAATGAGTATGTGCTCGATTTTGTGAAAACCAAAAAAATGCTCAAAAAAATCTGCGATGCTATTGACCACAAAGTGCTGCTGCCCACCGATAGCACGAAAATTCGAGTGGAACAGCGTGGCGATGCTGTCACCGCCGATTATGACGGGCGATTTTACCAATTCCCCGCCGAAGATGTGGTGCTGTTGCCTATCCCCAACGTGACCAGTGAAATGCTGGCGCGCTACATTTGCGGCGAAATGAAATCCGCGCTGAAAGCCATCGGCGCGAACAACCTGTCCCGCATCGCTGTGGAAGTATGCGAATCGCCGGGACAGGGCGCAACATATACCGAGGATTTCTGAAAATGACGATGGTATTTCTGGCGCTGGGTAGCAATCTGGGCGATAGAAAAACCAACCTTTATACCGCGATTGATTTTCTCCGCCGAAAGATAACCATCCGGCGGGTATCTTCCATTTATGAAACCGAACCCGCGTATGTTACCGACCAACCGCCGTTTTTGAATTTGGTTTTGCAGGGTGAAACCGACCTGAAACCGATGGAACTGCTGCGGTTGGCAAAATCCATCGAGCATGATATGGGGCGCAAAAAAACCATCCGTTTCGGTCCGCGGGTGGTGGATGTGGACATTTTGCTGTATGGCGATGAACACATCAGCGCGCCGCTGCTCACCGTCCCCCATCCCCGTATGACCGAGCGCGCTTTCGTGCTCATCCCGCTGGCGGAAATTGCCCCCGATGTGGTTATCCCCGGCACGGAAAAACCCGTTGCACTGCTGGCGGCACAACTGCCCGACGGCGGACTGGGGAAAATCCTTGACCCGGACAACGCGGATTAACCCGGATTTTCACAGAAAATCTGTGCAGATACTCTCGCAGAAATCAGGGGAACGGGAAAAACGCCCTTCGATACGCGGTTCGCCGCGCGAACCGCTACTCAGGATGCGTTTTTCCCCGCCGATTTCATCCTGAGTAGCCCGCAGGGCGTATCGAAGGGTGAAATCGGCAAAATACCACTCATCAGCGTTCCATAATCGGGAGGAATACACTATGAACATACGAGTTCTCTCGGCGGCGGATGTGCGCGCTGCACTGCCGATGCCGGCAGCCATTGCCGCGATGCGCCGCGCCTTCGGGCAACTTTCGGCGGGGGATGCCGTTGTGCCGCTGCGCGGTCGAATTGCCACCGAAAAAGGCGTTACCCTGCTGATGCCCGCTTATTTGCCCCAAAGCGCCGCACTCGGCGTGAAAATTGTGTCGGTGTATGGGGAAAATTCCGCGCGCGGATTGCCGGTTGTCTCGGCGACCGTGCTGGTGCTCGACCCGGAGACCGGTTTGCCCCGCGCATTGATGGACGGTTCCGCGCTGACCGCCATCCGCACCGGCGCCGGTGGCGGGTTGGCGGCGGATTTGCTGGCGCGGAAAAACGCGCGCACTGTCGCGCTGTTCGGTGCGGGGGTGCAGGCACGGGCGCAATTGCAGGCGGTGCGCGCCGTGCGAGATATTCGGCGGGTGTATATCATCAGCCGTACACGGCAATCGGCGCAACGGCTGGCGGATGAAATTGCCGGTTGGAAAAATGCGCCGCAGGTTCTGCTGCCCGCATCGAGCGCGGAAGCCGTGCAAAATGCCGATATTGTCATCGCCGCCACCACATCAAACACCCCTGTTTTTGACGGCAACGATTTGCGTCCCGGCACGCACATCACCGGTGTCGGCTCGTACACCCCGCAGATGCAGGAAGTGGATGCGGTGACGGTCGAGCGGGCACGGGTAGTGGTAGATTCGCGGGAAGCCGCGCTCGCCGAAGCGGGGGACATCATCATTCCCGGTGCGGAAATTGCCGCCGAATTGGGCGAAATTGTCAATGGCACACAGCCCGGTCGGCAGGATGACCGCGAAATCACCTTTTTCAAATCGGTGGGGGTGGCGGCACAGGATGCCATCGCCGCCGCAGAAGTCCTTTCCGCTGCGGAAAAACTCGGTTTGGGTGCGGAAGTTTCTCTGTGAAAGGCAGAACGCTGGTAGACATCAGCCCGGTTACCTGCCCGCGACGGTTATGGTACAAAACCAACAAACATTATCGGCAACAAGCCCAATTTTCTCGGAAAATCGTAGGGTCGGTCCATTGTGGCTGCCCGATGTCGGGCGACCACAAGGGTCGCCCCTACACATCAAACGAATATCCGGCTTGATTTTGCATTACGTCCCGAAATTCTTCCAGAATGCTGCCAGCGAATCGAACCATTCGGTGGTTCCGGTAATTTCCGTCAGCCATTGCGGCGGAAATTGCCGCTGTTCGTCCGTATCGCGCGAAAATCGTTTGTAATCAATGGGATGTTCGCGGTACGCGGCAATGGCTTCCTCATAAATTTCAACCAGTTTACGGGTTAACGACGGCGCGGAATACTCCCGCGCCGTTTTTTGTGCTCCCTCACCGAGTTTTTGCCGCAAGTCTTCATTTTTGATGATGTCTTGCATCGCCAGCGCCAAATCGGTGACGGTGTTTTTAACCAGCAGCCCGTTTTCGCCGTGGCGAACAACATCCCGATTGCCGTGCGCGTCCACCACCACCACCGGCAGAGCGGTTGCCATCGCTTCCAGCGTGACCAGCCCCTGCGTTTCGGTGGTCGAAGCGAAAGCAAACACATCCCCCGCCGACAGATACGCCGGTACGGCATCATACGGCACGGCTCCCACAAAAATCACGCTGTCGGCAATTTGCAATCGCTGTGCCAGCATTTCCAATTCGTGCCGCAGGGGTCCGTCGCCAACCAGCAGCAATCGGGTATCGGGATGCCCGCTGCTGGCTTGCGCAAACGCTCGCAGCAGGGTAGAAACATTCTTTTCGGGCGTTAGCCGCGAAACCGTGACAAAAACGAACGTGTTTTTTAACCGGTACCGCTCCCGAATTTCCGAACCCTTTTGCGGGCTGAACTGAAAATGCGACAAATCCACCGGGCTGGGTAATGTTCGCAACCGCTCATTGACGCCGGGGTAGTTGTCGGCAATTTGGGTGCGCATACTGTTTGTGGGCGCGATGATTCTCACGCTGCGAACCAGATATGAACGCACCACTTCGCGGGTGAGCGTTTTTACGATATTGCGGTTGAAGGGGATGTAATGCGCATATTCCTCGTATTGGGTATGGTGGGTAAAAACGTGCGGCAGATTCAACCGTTTGGCGAAGTTGACGGCTTCTTCTCCCAGCAATACGGGGTGTTGGCTGTGGATGATGTGCAATTTCAGGCGGGGCACAACCCAGTCAATATGCGGCGAAACGGGGATTGCCAGCGGATAATTTTCTGCCACAGGGAGACGGATGGCGGGATAGCGAAATATACCCGGCTCCGTGTCTTCATAATTTGCGTATCCCGGCGATTCCGGCGCAAAAACATAAACCACGTGCCCCTGCCGTTCTAACTCGTCTCGAAAGGTGCTGACGGAACGCACCACGCCGTTAATTTCCGGTTTATAGGTATTGGTAAAAATGCCAATGCGCATACATCACTCCTGACCCGGACAGTTTTATAGAAAAAAGGGCAACCCATTGCGAGATTGCCCGTTTTTGGGGATATAATGTCAACTACCGGAAACTAATCGTCGGTGGCGGTGCAAACACGAGCGTCTACCACATGGTCGCCCAACGATTCTAGCACGTCAATCAGTTGTTTTTCGTCAACGCCGGCAACTTTCATCACAATGCCTTTTTGAGCGGGGTCGTCAATATCAAACGTTCCCACGCTGATGATATTGCCGTTTTGCTCAAAAACAGCGGTGGCAATTTTAGCCAGCACGCCTTTGTTGCCCGGCACGTGCAGCGTCAGCCGCAAGCCTGTTTCGCCCCCGCCGAACAGTTCGACCAGCGCTTTAAAGATGTCGGTTTCGGTAATAATGCCGATGGGATGGTCTTCATCATCCACCACGGGCAGTCCGCCGAATTTCTCTTGCGCCAAAATATAGGCGGCGTGTTCCAGTGGTGTATCGGGGGTGGTGGTGATGACGGTGTCGGTCATAACCTTTTCCACCGTAATTTTGCTGAGCAGGTAATTCATCTCCCACACGCTGAGGGTAGATGCGGGTGATGGTGAGGCATACAGCAAATCGCGCTCGGAAACGATGCCCACCAGTTTTCCGTTTTTGTCAACAACCGGCAATCGGCGGAAGTTGTTGTCGCGCATGATTTTCAGCGCTTCTTGAAAAGGAACATCGGGCGTGACAGTTACAGGGGGTGATGACATATTGTCGCGTACGAACATTGGATTTCCTCCTATTTTGAGTTACGCGGTGTGAATGGTATTACCGGTCTATCTTGACCATTTACTACATTCTGATACAATCATAAACGTATGACCATGCAGCCATCGCATGATAAAGGTGGATGAATTTTCAAACCGTACAAAAAAATAATTGTGGTAGGCTTGTTAAAATGCCTATAATTATTCTACCAAAATTGCTCGTGAATGCCAACATCTCAGGAGAAAATCTGTGTCAGTATTTCAATCAATTTTATCAAACAAGCAGGAAGAACTGTTAAAAGCCGAAAGAAACTGGCTGGCAGATTTACAGGTGATACTGGCGAAACTCAGCGCCGGAGAAGACGACCATGCCACGCTGAAACAATCCATCCGCCAGTTGGATGAACTTTTTTTGCTGGTGATTGTGGGCGAATTTAACGCCGGGAAAAGCGCATTCATCAACGCGCTGTTGGGGCAAACCCTGCTGAAAGAAGGCGTTACCCCCACTACCGCCGAAGTGAACATCCTAAAATACGGCGAAACCAGCCGCCGGCAGGTCATCGAACCGCACCTGCACGCTATTTTCGAGCCGGTGGAAATACTGCGTCACATCAACATTGTGGATACCCCCGGCACCAACGCCATCATTCAGGAACACCAAACCATCACCGAGGAATTTGTCCCCCGCGCCGATTTGGTGCTGTTCATCACCTCTGCCGACCGCCCCTTTACCGAAAGCGAGCGTCAATTTTTGACGCAGATAAAAGATTGGGGCAAAAAAGTGGTCATCGTGGTGAACAAAATAGATATTTTTGAAACCGAAGACGAATTGCAGCAGGTGATGGATTTTGTGCGGCGCAACACCGTCAGTCTGCTGGATATGGAAACGCAAATTTTCCCGGTGAGCGCTCGCAAAGCACTGCGCGCCAAACAGGGTAACCCCGCCGAATGGGCAGACAGCCGTTTTGAGCCGCTGGAACAGTTCATTCACGATGTGCTGGACGAAACCGAGCGGGTGCGGTTGAAGTTTCTCAATCCGTTGGGCGTGGGCAATCGGTTGCTGACCCATTATCTGGAAATAACCAACAACCGGCTGGCACTGCTCGCTGACGATTTTAAAATGCTCGATGATATTGAGCGGCAGTTGGAATTGTACCGCGAAGATATGACCCGCGATTTCAAGTTTCGGCTGGCGGATGTGGATAATGTGCTGTTTGAGATGGAGAAACGGGGAAATGCCTATTTCGATGAGACGCTGCGCCTGCCCCGCGTGCTCGATTTGCTGAACCGTGACCGCATCAAACGCGAATTTGAATTGCAGGTGGTGGCAGATACGCCCGTTGCCATCGAGCATCGGGTGAACGAGTTGATGGTCTGGCTGGTGAATGCGGATTTGCAGCAGTGGCAATCCATCACATCCCATTTGGAACAGCGCAAAAAAGAGCACGCAAAACGCATCATCGGCGATGTCGGTTCGGCGTTCCGGTATGACCGCGACCACCTGATTGACTCGGTGGGGCGCACTGCCCAACGGGTGGTTGAGAGTTACGATAAAGTACACGAAGCGCAGCAAATCGCCGAAGGGGCACAGCGCGCGGTGGCACAATCGGCGATGGTGGAGGTGGGTGCTATTGGGCTGGGGGCGGTTGTTACCGCGATTGCCACCACTGCCGCCGCCGATGCCACCGGCATTCTCGCCGCCAGTGTGGTCGCCGCGCTGGGGCTGTTTATCATTCCCGCCAAACGGCGCAGCGCCAAAAAAGATTTCGCGGAACGCATTGCCGAACTGCGCGCCAATTTGGTTAACTCGCTGACCACTCAATTCGATAAAGAGTTGAAAAACAGTTTGCAGCGCATCGATG
>JALVZI010000591.1:0-2222 GCA_027022125.1 Anaerolineae bacterium
TTGAACGTTTTTTCCAAATCGAGTCCCCCCGCCTGCGCGAAAACCAGCGCTTCACTCATCGCCAGCGCGTTGCCGACCACTAAAATCTGATTCACCAATTTGACCATCTGCCCGTCGCCCTGCCCGCCGACATGAGTGATGGTTTTGCCCATCGCTTGCAGATACGGCATCGCGCGAGCCACCTGTGCCGCGTCGCCGCCAATCATAATGGAAAGCGTGCCGTTTGCCGCGCCTTCGCTGCCGCCGCTGATGGGCGCATCGAGCATTTGCACGCCGTTGGCGTTCAATTTTGCCGCGATTTCACGGGTGGCAATCGGGCTGATGGTGCTGTGGTCAACCACCAGCGACCCCGCTTTTGCGCCGTGAATCACGCCGTTTTCGCCAAGTACCACCGCTTCCACATCGGGTGTATCGCTGACGCACACGAAAATCACATCGCATTGCGCGGCGAGTTCGGCGGGGGAGGCGGCAGTTGCCGCGCCTTCTGCGGCGAGCGTGTCCATTTTCGCCGCCGTGCGATTCCACACGGTCACATCGAAACCCGCTTTCAGCAGGTTGCGCGCCATACCCATACCCATAATTCCCAAACCGATGAATCCGAGTTTTTCGTTTGTCATTTGTTCTTTGTCATGTGTCATTTGTCATTCGTCCTTTGTTTCTGATACGTGAAAACGTGATGAGTGATTTGACAATCGGGCAGGAAAATTTAGGTTTTCACGCATCACGCATCACGCATCACGCATCACGCATCACGCATCACGCATCACGCATCACGCATCACGCATCACGCATCACGCATCACGTTTTGCCGATACCATTCCCAAAACTGCGCCAGCCCGTCTGCAACCGATGTTTGCGGATTGTATCCCAGCAGACGGCGGGCTTTTTCCACATTGGCGAAAGTCACTTTCGGCTCGCTGGCGGGGGCAGGTACGGCGTTGATGATGGCTTTCTCGCCGGTGATTTTTTCCAGAATCTCGATGAAATCGGTCATCCACACCGGCTCGCCGCGCCCCAAATTGATTTGCTCATATCCCAGCGGGCGGTCGATTGCCGCCACCACTCCGCTGATGATGTCGGCGATGAACGTCCAATCGCGGCGCATTCTGCCGTTATCGAACAGGGTGATGGGTTCGTGCCGCACCAGTTTTTCGGTGACGATGTACGGCATCATGTCGGGGCGTCCCTTTGGACCGTACACGTTGAAGAATCGCAGTGCGGTGAAATTCAGTCCGTGCATATTGTGGTAGGCGTGTCCCATTACTTCCACCGCTTTTTTGCTAGCGGGATACGGCGCCAGCGGGTAATCGGTGGTTTGCGTTTCCACAAAGGGGATTTGGTCGGTTTGCCCGTAGATGGATGAGGTGGACGCAAAAACGAAATTTTGCACGCCGACCCGTTGGGCGGCGTCTAGCACATTCACCGAGCCGACGATATTCACGCGGGCATACAGGTGCGGGTGTTTGACACTGTACCGCACGCTGCCCATCGCGCCGAGATGGGCGACGGCATCGGGCTGGTGTTCGGCGAACACGGCATCCACCGGTTCGCGCTCGCTGAAATCAATTTCGTGCAGGTGGTAGCGCGGATTGTTCAGAAACGGCGCGACATTCGCCCGTTTTCGCGCCGGGCTGTAATAATCGTTAAAATTGTCGATGGCGATAACCGTATCGCCGCGGTTGAGCAGGGCTTCGGTCAAACTGCTGCCGATAAATCCCGCCCCGCCGGTCACAAGAATTTTCATTTCAAGGCTCCAAGTTGCAGGGTAGCAGGGTTGCAACTATTTTGAGTTGATGATAGTTTTTCGCAAGTTGTAAATCATTGCGCCGATTTTTCGATAGTTGTTGTAAAAATATCGGAATTGCTGTTCCGGTAATGATTGGGTTTCGTGCAAAAGTTCCAAGTGGGCTTTTGTTTCATCACAGGACGCAAGCGCGTATGTGAGAAATTTGATGTATTCGGCGGGGTAATTTCGGCGACCGTAACCTTCCACAAAATTAGCCACAATTGATTTGCTGGCACGGCGAATTTGTGACCCCTGTTCATACAGTTCAAATTTTGGCAGAGTATCCAGTGTCATCCGGTGAATTTCCACTGCCATCTGTTTGGATAATTTATACAGCGAACTAAATGAAACTTTTGAAAAGTGTGCCAAAATTACAGAAACCATCGGCAATTTTTTAAATGTCATTCCCGCGAAAGCGGGAATCCACGATGTTTTG
>JALVZI010000591.1:2232-6272 GCA_027022125.1 Anaerolineae bacterium
TTGCTGTGGATGCCGGATATTTCCCTGCGGGAAATTCCGGAATGACATTTAAAATCCGTGAAATTTGTGAAAATTCGTGGCTGAATTTCAAACACACAAAAAGTTTCAACCAGTTCAGCGCAGAATCTTCGTAGCTTGCCACATTACCACCTCATTGCCACTATGCTACCTTGCTACTCTGCTACCCTGCCCACCACATACCGATGGTGCGCCCAGATGGTTTTGATTTGCCATGGAATCGGCGCGTGGTCGAGCCAGGCGTATTTCATCACCCGCTCATACAAATCGGGTTGTTTGCCCAAATAGTAGTCCATCGTGCTCCATGTCCAGCCTTCGCCGGTGAATTGCGATTCGAGTTTTTTGCTTTTTATGCCGAGCCGTTTCAGCACGTCGGCGGCGGGCATCACGGTGTCGGGCCACGGCGGCACATCGAGCACGCCTTCATCCACAAAACGCACGCCCGCTTCCGCCAGTGTCCGTTTGATGCGCCGCATGTTCACCCAGCGTTCATCCACCGTGTCGAAAAAATCGCGGTCAATCACGTATTTTCGCAGTTGGTAGCCCACCTGAATGTTGTTCGGCATTGCCACAAAAACCAGATTTTTCGACACGCGCGCCAGTTCTTTCAGCAATGCCCCCGCGTCGGGCAGATACCACAGCCCCGCCCATTCCCACACCATATCGAAACTGTTGTCGTCAAATGGCAAATGCGCCCAATCGGTATGGTGGATGAAGGTGGCGGGGGTTTGCAGTTCATCCCAAATGCGGCGCACGCCGTCCAACCGAAATTCGTCATCGTCCACCAGCGTGACCTGCTTGCCCATTTTCGCCAGCCAGTATGAGTTGATGCCGCTGACGCCCGCCATACCGAACAGCGGCGCTTCCAGCACGGTTTCAAACGGGTATTTCTGCGCCAGTTCTTCCAGAAAATCGTTCAGAACAAAACGCTCATAAACCACGCCCAGCCCTTCGTTATAGTCGGTCAGATATTTTTTCCACGTCATTTTTTCACCAAACAGAGATAAAATCGGCGGGGCGATTGCCACAGCCGTTGCGCGTCAGTGTATCACCGCAGAGGGTTTCGGGCAAGGCAATTAGGTGAGCATCGCCACTGCCAGCGCGATGAACAGAATGCCCAAAATGATGTCGCGGGCGACGGTTTGTTTGGTTTGCACGGGGATTTTTTCGACTTTGAAAAAGAGGATGAATGCTTTTATGCCGGTCAGCAGCAACCGAAAGCCAAACAGGGCAATAATTGCCGCAACAATGATGAATGCGATTCTCATGATAGCGGAACGGTCAGTTGAATGAGTGTGCCGTGTTTCGGTTGCGATTTTATGGTCAGTTCTGCGCCGATGGCTTCGGCGCGGAAATACATATTTTCGATACCCGCTTTCTTGCCGGTCGGCAGCGCGTTGATGGATGTATCGAACCCGATGCCGTTATCGGAGATGGTCAGTTGGAAACGGTCGGCGGTGGATTCAATGAGGATGGTTACTGTGTTGGCTTGCGCGTGTTTGCGAATGTTGCGTAATGACTCTTGGATGATGCGGGCAATAGCAAGTTGCTGCTGCGCATCAAGCGCAATTTCGCCGGTGAACGACAGCGACACGGGTGTACCCCCTTGTTGCCGGTGGATATGGATGTGTTCCAGCAACCACGTTTTAAATGTCCTGTTTTCGATGGGCGGCGGTAACAAGTCGTCCATCAATTGGCGCACCTGCCGAGACGCGCTGGTAGACTGCTGTTCCAGCAGCACCAATTCTGCTTGCAGCGCGTCGGTATCGCCGTGTTTTAAATGCTGCTGACAAATGTTCACCTGCATATTCATTTGCAGCAGTGTCTGCGCCACATAATCGTGTAATTCTTGTGCCACATACCGCCGCTCGTTTTCGGCAATAGAAAGTATAGATGACATAAATTTACCTTTTGCGATTCACTTCAATAACATTGGGAAGTTGTTCCAGTTTGTCCATAACCCGTTTTAGCTGCGAAACATCGGTCACTTCCAGCGCTAGCGTTACATCTGCCAAATGTTGTTTATTGCTGATGTTCACATCGGTGATATTGATTTGCTCATTGGCGATAACCTCCGATAAATCGCGCATTAACCCCAGCCGGTTGTAGGCGTGAACCAAAATAACCGCCGGATACGTGACCGTTTTTTGCCCGCCCCAACTGACCTGAATCAGCCGGTTGCGGTCGGTTGTGCCCAGAATGTTGGGGCAATCTTTGCGGTGGATGGTGATGCCCCGCCCGCGCGTGATGTATCCCACAATCGGGTCGCCGGGCACGGGGCGGCAGCAGCGAGCGATGTTGGTCAGCAAATTGCTGACGCCCAGCACGGTCACGCCGTCGGTGGGGGCGGGGGTGGGGGCGGCAGTGGGAGCCAGCGGAATGGAATTGGGGGTTGTCTCTTTTTCGTGCGCCAAATTCAACGCGGTGCGCACCACATGTTGCAACGATATATCGCTGAAACCGAGCGCCGCCAAAAAATCGTCGGTTTTGTTATAGCCGCACGCATCGGCAATTTCTTCATAGCGCACATCATCGGTAATGTGCAGCCGTTTCAGTTCGCGTTCTAAAATGCTGCGTCCCTGCGTGACGCTTTCATCGTAATTTTGCTTTTTAAACCAGTGCCGAATTTTCTTTCGGGCGCGGCTGGTTTTCACATACCCCAAATTCTCGTTCAGCCAGTCGCGGCTGGGTCCGCCCCGTTTGGCGGTGAGAATTTCAACTTTATCGCCATTGCGCAGTTGATAATCCAAACTGACCAAAATGCCGTTGACTTTTGCGCCGCGACATTTGTGCCCGATTTCGGTGTGAACATAATATGCCAAATCAATCGGGGTGGAACCGAGCGGCAATTCGTAAATATCGCCTTTGGGGGTGAAAACATATACCTTCTCTTCGATGACATCCGTTTTCACGGCATCCACAAATTCCCGCGCCGAGCTGTCCCCTTCCATTTGCAGTTTAATTGCCTGCCGCATGGCGGCTATCTTCTGGTCAAGCGCGATGTCGGCGTGTTTGCTGTTATCTTTATATCGCCAGTGGGCGGCAATACCCAATTCCGCCTGCCGGTGCATCTCTTCGGTGCGAATTTGGACTTCAAATTGATGCCCGCGCGAATCGATGACGGCGGTGTGCAGCGATTGGTAGCCGTTTTCTTTCGGCGCGGCGATATAATCGTCAAATTCTTGCGGAATGGGTCGCCATTTGGTGTGAACCACTCCCAGCGCGGCGTAACAATCTCTCACCGTGTTGACGATGACCCGCAGCGCGGTAATGTCGTAAATTTGGGTGATGTCAACATCTTTGCGCTGCATTTTCTGATAAATGCTGTACAAATGTTTGGTGCGCCAGTACAGATGTGCCTCTATTCCCGATTCTTCCAGCGCATCTTGCAACTCTTTGGCAATGCGATTGACAAATTTTTCGGCGTGGATGCGACGGGCTTCGCGCTGGCGGGCGATGTAATTGTATTCGATGGGATGTAAATGTTTGAAAGAATGGTCTTCCAATTCCGATTTGAACGATTGCATCCCCAACCGATTGGCGAGCGGGGCGAAAATATCGAGCGTTTCGCGGGCGATGCGCTGGCGTTTGTGTTCCGGCAGCGAACCGAGCGTGCGGATATTGTGCAACCGGTCGGCGAGTTTGATGAGCACCACCCGCACATCTTCGCCGATGGCGAGAAACATTTTGCGCAGATTTTCCGTTTGCTGTATTTCCCGGCGGCGGTCGGGCGACGTGCTTTTCTGCTCCGAAGCCTGCTTCAATTTGGTCACGCCGTCCACCAGTTTGGCGACGGTGGGTCCAAATTGCTGTTCAATCTCTTTCAGCGTCACATCGGTATCTTCCGGCACATCGTGCAGTAGGGCGGCAACAATCACCTCCCCGTCCATCTTCAAATCCGAAAGAATTTGCGCCACTGTGATGGAGTGGGTGATATACGGTTCGCCGGACGCGCGTTTTTGGGTGGCGTGTGCCTGTGCAGCCAATTTGTATGCGGCTTTAACATCGGTAATGTCTGAAGC
>JALVZI010000592.1 GCA_027022125.1 Anaerolineae bacterium
GATTCTCGCCGATGGTGCGGGTGGCGGCGGGCGCTTTTTCCACAAAAGTGACGTGCGCCGCGCCGCGACTCAGGGCTTCGATGCCGACTGCTCCCGTGCCGCCGAACAAATCGAGCACGCGCGCGCCGACAATCCAATCGCCCAAAATGCTGAACAATGCCTCTTTGGTGCGGTCGGTGATGGGGCGGGTGGTGTCGCCCGGCACTTCTTTCAGTTTTTTCCCTTTTGCAGAACCGGTGATGACGCGCATTTTAGTTGTCGGTTTTCAGTGGTCAGTTTTCAGCGGTTGGATTCTGGCTCGGCGATTCTTGAAAACTGATAACTGACGACTGAAAACTATAATCTCCCATCCGAGATACGCCAGCGCAAAAATCTCGACCACCCAAACTTCGGGGTAGTGCAGAATGCCGAGGTATGTGCTGACCATCGCTTGTGGGGTGTTCATAAATTTATACTGCCAAAAAGTATTCCAGCCGAAAAACGGATACCAGAAAGTTTCGGTGTGATACCACATGTGGTCTGCCAGCAGATGGCTGTTGAACGCCAGTACGTATGGCAGCGCGCGCCGCGCCCCCAGCAGGGCGATGACCAGCACCAGCGCGTGCACCGGCAGCGAGTGGGCGATGTTTTGGGTTGAGTGCGAATCGGTGAAAACCAGCAGCGCCAGCGGTTTGTCAATCACGTCCGGCAGCAGTGCCGCGCCCGCCAGCCCGCGCCAGTCGGGTTCTTCTGCCCACAGGGGGCGGCTCAACAGCCCGACGGCAATATGTCCCGGTGGCATCATAGGGGATTCCTTTCAATGAGCAATGAGCAATGAATAATGGGTTGCGTGATGCGTATTGCGTATTTCGTATTGCGTGAAGCGTGATGCGTGAAACGTGAGAACTGTACAGGGTACAGAAATTTATTTCCGTGTGTAGAGCGGGAAAACTAACCTGCGAATGGGCGAATGACAAATGACCATTGCCGAATGACAAAATACAAACCGGCTATCCACCGCGAGCATTACCGGTTCATCACGCATCACGCATCACACATCACTCATCTACCGCCGAATTTCCAGCCGCTGGATGATGGGGGTGCGGAAAACGATACCGTCTGTGCCGGTTTCCCATTCGGTGATGGCAACATCATCGGCGAAAATGGCAACCGGCGTCAGCGGCGTTTCGCTGTGAATGTGCCATGTCAGTGTGTCATACGGCGGGGCATATTCGCCTTCGGTGCGGGTGGTGATACGGATGCGGCTGTCATCGCTGCGGCAGATGAACCGCGTCCGTTTGTATCGCCCGTGCCGGTATTCTTTCCCTTTGCCGTCATCTTCATACAGCCAACTTTCACCGTCGCCCAAATAGTAGTGCAGATGGACGGTCGGCAGGGTGGCAAATTGTTCGGTGTGCTGAATCAAATCCCAGTGGGGGATGATGACTCCGGTGCGGATGAACACCGGTGGCGGGTCGGAGAGTTTGGCGGAAACGGTGATGGTCTGCCCGCCGCCGAAAAATTCACCGGTGTGATAGTTGACCCAATCTGCGCCGGACGGCAGGTAAACTTTCCGCGATTCGGTGGCGGGAGTGAGTACCGGCGCTGCCAGCAGATGACTGCCCACCATAAACTGGTCGTCCAGCGCGTGCGTGCGCGGGTCATCCTGAAATTCCATCAGCATGGGGCGCACGATGGGTGTGCCGGTGGTGGTGGCGTGATGCAGTACGGTGTAAAAATAGGGCAGCAACCGGTAGCGCAGTTCGATGGCGCGGCGGGAGATGGCTTCCACTTCCGCGCCGAAAGACCACGGTTCCTGCCGCGGGAACGTGTCGGCGCAGTGGGTGCGGTAGAGCGGAAAAAACGCGCCGAGTTGCATCCAACGGGCATACAGTTCGGGGGTGGGCGTGCCATAAAACCCGCCGATGTCCACCCCGCTGAACGGCACACCGGACAGCCCGAATTGCAGTACCATGCTCAAACTCAGCGCCAAATGTTCCCACGTGCTTTCGATGTCTGCCGTCCACACGGCGGCATACCGTTGGATGCCGCTGAACCCGCTGCGGCTCAGCACAAACGGGCGGCGGTTGGGTCGCAGTGTGCCGATGGCATCGTGAGTGGCGCGCGCCATTTGCAAACCATACACGTTATGCGCTTCGGCGTGGGTGGCAAACCGCCCTTCAAAATCGTGCAGGGCGGTGCGCGGCAGGGTGGGGTCGCCATAACCGAACACCGCCGGTTCGTTCATATCCGTCCAAAATCCGGCGACGCCGTCATCCACCAGTTGGCGGAATTGCTCGCCCCACCAAATGCGCACATTCGGGTCGGTAAAATCGGGGAAATAGCAATCGCCGGGCCACACGGGACCTTTGAAAACGGATTCATCGGGCATTTTGACGAACACATCTTTTTTCAGACCGTCTTCCGCCACATCATTCAGTTTATCGGCTTTGATGCCGGGGTCAATAATAGTGATAATTTTGAACCCGTCCGGGCGCAGGGTTTTCATCATCTCGGCGGGGTCGGGGAATCGCTTTTTGTGCCACGAAAATACACGATAGTCCTGCATATAGTGAATATCGAGATAGATGGCGTCGCACGGAATTTTGCGCTGCCGAAATTCGCGCGCCAGTGCCAGCACTTCCGATTCGGTTTTGTAACTCCAGCGGGCTTGATGGTAGCCCAGCGCCCACAGCGGCGGCAGGGGCATTGTGCCCGTCAACTGCGAAAATCGCTCCAGCACCGTTTTCAATCGGGGACCGAAAATGAAATAGTAGCGCAGTTCGCCGCCGTTGGCGGAAATGATTGCCCGTTTCGAGCGGCTCGCACCCAAATCGAAATGGCTGAGCCGGGTGTTGTCCAGAAAAATGCCGAAAGCGCGATTTTGGTGCAGGCTGACCAACCACGGATGCGCCTGATAGAGCGGGTCGGTGGCGGTGCGATAGTGTCCGCCGGGGTCGCGCGCCCAAACGTGATAGGCTTTTCCGCGCAGATTGAACGGCTGGGCGTGCTCTCCCAGCCCGAAGGCGGGCGCGTCGGCGGGCAGGGTGCGGTCGATGGCAACCCAATCGTCATTCCAGCCGATACCGTCGCCATCGGTGTTGACCGGATTACCTACCGCATCCAGAAAATCGATGCGCCCGTCGGCATAATGTATCCGGGCGGTCAGTTCGGCGGTGGAAATATCCAGCGCGGCATCGCCTTTGGTGATGGAAATTTGCGGCGGTTTCCAGTGTGCCACTTCCGGGCAGACAGCGTATGAAAATGGGGCGGGGAAGGTGCTGTGTTGGGGGTTGAATCGCACGCGGATGATGGCGGGGGTAACGGCGGTAATTTCAATATAGCCGAACTCGGCGACGATGACCACCGCATTCGGTTCGGTTTGCCGCCACGATTGAATTTCGCCGGGGGTGTTCAGCGCGGAAAACGGCGGCGGCGCGGGGAGCGGGTCGTTGCTTTTTTTGATGGCTTCCCACCACACGCCCAACCCGTCGCGGGGATGAAACGGGTCGGCGAATTTCAATTCGGCGTGCGCTTTTTGGATGCTGTATCGCGCACTGCGCAGCAGCATCGGCAAACCCACCGTTTTCAGCGAAAACTTTATCGTTTTCCAAAACTCCGAATTATTCGCCACTGCTCGGTTCCATATCCTCCGTTACCCATTGCAGGGGGTCAACGGCAATACCGCTCACCCGCATTTCCCAGTGCAGATGTGGACCGGTGACCAGCCCGGTATTGCCGATATAGCCAATCAAATCGCCGCGTTCCACATGGTCGCCCACATGCACCACCGATTGACTCTGATGCCAGTAGCCGCTGTAAACGCCCAACCCATGGTCAATCAGCACGGCGTTGCCGCGCACATTCAGTTTTTCCGCCAGCACCACCGTTCCGGCAGCGGGGGCGAAAATCGGGTCGCCATTCCCGCCGAAATCGGTGCCGGCGTGATAGCCGTTCACCGCGCCGCCGCCATAACTGCGCCGTGTGCCGAAATTGGATGTGATGCGCGGGTCGGTGACGGGATAGCCGAATGTGCCGCGCCACTGTTTTTCCGGTGTGACCCGGTTCCAGATGAGCGCCAGTTTCTGCGCCTCCGATTTTATCACGTCCGGCGCGAGCAAATTTTCGCGCCCCGGTTCGGGGATGATGGTCTCGGTGGCGTAATCGCCCGCACTGACGACCACATCCTGCGCCACTGCCGCTTCCGTGCCGTCGGGCAGGGTGGCGCGGAATGCCAGCGAATAGACGCCAATTTCGCTGAGGGCGTGAATGCCGACCAGCCCCCAATAGTGCCGCCCGTCGGTGGTGGTCAGCGCGACGGGGCGCGTTTCAAAATCGGCGGTGAGAGTGGCGGTGGTATCCAGCGTTATCTGCACCAACAGGGTTTCGCCCTGCGCGATGGGGTTGTGCGACAGCGAAATTTCGGTGAAGGGTGCGGGCAGGGGGTATACCGGTTTGGCGGGTTCGTTGCCGGGAATGACCAGCACCTGCCCGACTTCAATCAGGTTAATATCGGCGATATTGTTTGTCTGCGCCAACCGGGTGGTGCGCACGCCGAAACGCTCGGCGATGATGCCCAGCGTGTCGCCCGGTTGGACGGTGTATGTCTGCGTTTGCAGGGCGGTTTCGGCGGTGGATGCACCGTCGGCGGGGATGGTCAGCGTGCGCCCGGCGAAAATCAAATCGGGGTTGGAAATGCCGTTTTGCGCAGCCAGTTCGGCGATGGTGACGTTATATTTCAGCGCAATTTCCGACAGGGTATCACCGACCTGAATAGTGTAGGTGATGTCGCCGCTCTGGGCGAAAATCGGCAGCGACAGTGCCGCCGTCAGCAAAAATCCGGTAAAAATTGTGCGAAAAGTTCGCGCCATCAATTATAATCCCCGCTCGCCGCGAATGTACGGCACGCCGAGTGCCGCGGGTGCGCCGAGACGTTTCTTTTTGGCGGCGCGCGCACCCAAAATCAGTGCGAGAATCGTCAGCAGGTAAGGGGTCATTTTCAAGAAAAAGCCCCAGTTGGAATTGATATACAGCGGATTGACGAATCCGAGCAGCGTCGGCGGTCCCTGCAAATCGAGAATACCGCGGCGCAGTGCGCCGAAAAGGTACGAACCGACCGCAGCGCGGATGGGGTCCCACTGGGCGAAAATAACCAGCCCGACGGCAATCCAGCCCTGCCCGGAGGTGGTTTGCGCGCTGTACCACCCCGGCGCAACCCCCAGCGTGATGGTTGCGCCCGCCAGCCCCGCCAAACAGCCGCCGACGAACACATACAGATAGCGCAGTCGGTACACATTGATGCCCACCGTGTCGGCGGCTTCCGGTTTTTCGCCCACGGCGCGCAGGTGCATGCCGGGACGGGTTTTGTAAATGTAATACCATGCGGCGGGAATGAGCAGATAGCCCGCATACACCAAAATGTTAAAATCGGAAAAGAAACTGGGTCCAATCACGGGAATTTGTCCCAGCACGGGGATTGTCCAATGGGGGATGAGCGGCGGATTTTGTCCGGTCAACCCTTCACCGAAAACCAGCGCCAGCCCCGTGCCGAGAAATGTGAGCGACAATCCGCTGACCACTTGGTCTGCCTGAAAATGAATGGTGACCAGCCCGTGTGCCAAACTGAGCGCGCCCCCGGCGAGAATAGCCGCCAGAATGCCGAGCCACACGTTCCCCGTTGCCAGTGATGTGCTGAAACCTGCCATCGCGCCGATGAGCATCATACCTTCAACGCCCAAATTCAAAATGCCGCTGCGCTCGGCAAAAATTTCGCCGATGGTGGCGAAGAGTAGAATGGTGCCGGTTGCCATACCGGCGTGCAAAATTGTTACCAAGTTCATGCTGTTTCTCCCACTTTGCGTCGGCGTACCAGACGGATTTTATAGCGCAACAGCACATCGCTGCTGATAATCATAAATAGAATGAACCCTTGCAGCATCAACGCCAGCCCCGCCGGTTGCAATTCGCGTCCCGCAAGAATTAACGCGCCAAACAAAATGGCGACCGGCACGATGGCAAACGGGTTCAATTTTGCCAGCCACGCGATGATGATGCCGGTAAAACCGTATCCCGGCGAAATTCGCTCTTGCAGGCGATGCACCACGCCGGTAATTTCTGACATGCCCGCCAGCCCCGCCAGCGCGCCGGAAACCACCAGCACCAGAATAATGTTGCGGGTGATGTTCAATCCGGCATATCGGGCGGCGTTGGGGTTATCGCCGGTGAGTTTAATTTCGTACCCCCAGCGGCTGCGTTCCAAAATCCACCACACCACCACCACCATTATCAGCCC
>JALVZI010000593.1 GCA_027022125.1 Anaerolineae bacterium
CGGGATGCGCCGCCTGCAATTTTTTCAGCCCGACTTGCAATCGTTCGCCCATTGCCGCCGAATTTTCGACCAGACGGTCTTCTTTCAGCGCCTGAATGGTGGCGACTGCGGCAGCGGCGGCGATGGCGTTTCCGCCGTAAGTGCCGCCGTGCGTGCCAGGCTTCCATTTTGCCATCAGCGATTTCGCTGCGGCGATACCGCTGAGCGGCAAACCGGACGCCAGCCCTTTCGCCATCACCACAATATCGGGTAGCAGGTCGAAGTGCTCGATGGCGAAAAATTTTCCGGTGCGCCCGAAGCCCGATTGCACTTCGTCGGCGATGAGCAGGATACCGTGTTCGTCACACAATTGGCGCAGTTCGCGCATAAAACGTTGCGGCGGCACGACATATCCGCCTTCGCCCAGCACCGGCTCAATCAGGATGGCGGCGGTTTCTTCCGGCGCGGTTTGGCTTTTCAGCAGATGGCGCAATTCCGCCAGCGCGAAATCGGTGACGGTCTCATCATCCCAGCCGTAGCGATAGGCATACGGATACGGGGCGACGAACACGCCCGCCATCAGCGGCTGGTAGCCGAAGCGATACACCGTTTTGGAGGTGGTCAGCGACATAGTGCCGATGGTGCGCCCGTGAAACGACCCCTGAAAAACGATAATATTCGGTTTGCCGCTGGCTTGCCGCGCCAATTTGATGGCGGCTTCTACCGCTTCCGCGCCGCTATTGGAAAAAAAGTAGGTGTCGAGCGCGGGCGGCAGCACGCTGCGGAGTTCATCCACCAGTTGCAGCATGGGCGGATGGAAAACGATATTCGCCTGCCCGTGCAGCAACTTTCCCGCCTGCTCGCGAATGGCGGCGACCACTTTCGGATGGCAATGTCCGGTGTTGGTCACGCCGATGCCGGAGGTGAAATCGGTGTAACGGTTGCCGTCGGCGTCATACAGATAGATGCCTTCCGCACGGTCAACCACAATTTCGGTGAGATGTGTCCACACCGGCGACAGATGCTGCGCCGTGTTGCGTTCAGATTCGTTCATCAGTCAGCCTCCATAAGGTTTCCAGTCCACAGATGTTCACAGATTCACACAGATTTTCACAGAAAGTATCTGTTCAGGGGAGACGGGAAAAACGCCCTTCGATACGCGGTTCGCTGTGCGAACCGCTACTCAGGATGCGTTTTTCCCTGCCGATTTCATCCTGAGTAGCCCGTAGGGCGTATCGAAAGGTGAAATCGGCACGACAGCACTGCACGGTGAGTAGTTACCACAGAAAAATAAAAAATCTGTGTTCATCTGTGTGAATCTGTGGACTATTTTTTATCTCACTTGAGCATTGTCCCGCTTATCCCGGACTCAGGTTATAAACCTTTGGTCACGGTGACGGTGGTGTAAATATCGCGGTCTTCCAGTTCTTTCAAAAATTCTTCCGGGCGATTGAAGGCGATTTCCGGCGGATGCACACCCGGCTCGATGCGTCCCGCCGCCAGCCAAACTGCGCCGCGCGCGGGAACCACACCGGTGGGCAGCGCGCCTTTCACGGTGAGCGTGCCCATGCGATACACCACCGTGTTGCCGTCTTTTGTACCTTTTATTTCGGTGACGATTTCTTTCGTCCAATCGGGCGGCTGATTGCTCGGCGGGGCGAGAAAATCGGTGACGGGCGGCACATAATCGCCCATCAGCGCGACGGTCAAATCGCGGGGCGCAACCGGCGTGCCTTTCACGTCCACCGGTTCACTGCTGGCAAAACCGAAATCCGCCAGCACACGCACTTTTTCCACCGTTTCTTTCGCCATACCCCAATAGTTAATTTTGAAATAGCATTCCTGCAC
>JALVZI010000594.1 GCA_027022125.1 Anaerolineae bacterium
GGTGTACACTTTCCATCTGCGCGACGGGGTGAAATTTCACAACGGCAAACCGGTGCGCGCACAGGATTTCAAATGGTCGTTTGAGCGTGCCTGCGATTTTAAAACCGGTTCCTCCACCGCCGACACCTATATGGGCGATATTGTCGGCTGCCGTGATAAATTGCGTGGCAAAGCCGATGAGGTTTCGGGGGTGCAGGTGATTGATGACCAAACGCTGCAAATCACCATTGATGCGCCGAAAGCCTATTTTTTGGCGAAAATGACCTATCCCACCGCGTATGTGCTCGACCGGGAAAATGTGGAGCGCGGCGGGCGCACATGGACGGAACATCCCAACGGCACGGGTCCTTTCATGCTCGATTCGATGAATTTCGGCGAATCCATCGTGCTGAAAAAGAACCCCAACTATTACCGCGACCCGAAACCGCGTCTCGACCGCATCAATTTTTCGCTGTCCGGCGGCTCGGCGATGATTCGGTATGAAAACGATGAACTCGATGCCACGCCTGTCGGGCTGGCGGATATTGAGCGCGTGACCGACCCGACCAACCCGCTCAACGCCGAGTTGATGTCGGGCACGCGGTTGAGCGTTTTTTACATCGGGTTCAATGTGAACAAACCCCCGTTCGATGACCCGAAAGTGCGGCAGGCGTTCAATTTGGCGCTGAACAAAGATAAAATTGTCAGTGTGGTATATAAAGAAACCGTGCCCATCGCCAATGGTATCGTGCCGCCCGGCATTCCGAATTATTCCAACCCCGATTTGGTTCCGCTGGGATACGACCCGCAAAAGGCACTGGAACTCATTTCCGAATCGAAATACGGCGATGTGAGCGAATTCCCCGACATTACACTGTACACCACCGGTGCGGGCGGCTCTCCGGCGCGCATCACCGAAGCGCTGGTGGCTACATATAAAGAGGAACTCGGCGTGGATATTTCCATCCAGCAGACGGATTGGCCCACCTTCCTGTCGGACATCACCCAGCCGGAGAACCCGTATCAAATGTACCAACTCGGCTGGATTGCCGATTACCCCGACCCGCAGAATTTCCTCGACCTGCTTTTCCACACCGGCAGTCAGCAGAATCACATGGGGTACAGTAACCCGAAAGTCGATTCGCTGCTGGACGCGGCAGGGGTAGAGCAAGACCCGCAAAAACGGGAAGAACTCTACCGGCAGGCGGAGCAACTCATCATCAACGACGCGCCGTGGGTTCCGCTCTATTTCGATTTTGAGCAATGGCTGGTTAAACCTTATGTAAAAGGGTTCGCCATCCCGCCGATGATTGTGCCGAAATTCCAGTACATTTACCTCAGCGATGAAGGGTAGGGATGTGCATACAGGTGCGTTTCCGTGCGGTAAAAAAATCAACGCCCCGCGAACTGTGCCAATGTCATTCCCGCGAAAGCGGGAATCCACAGCGATGGTGGATTCCGGATATTTTCCTGCGGAAAATTCCGGAATGACTGAAAGGTAGTAATCATGGCGGCATATATCGTCCGACGGGTGCTGTGGTTGCCGGTACTGCTGGCGGTGATGATCTTCATCACCTTCTGGCTCGGTTTTTACGGTCCCGGCAGTCCGGAGCAGGTGCTGCTCGGTCAGCGGTTCGACCCCCAAACCGCCGCCATCATTCGGCAGCAGTGGGGGCTGGATGACCCGTTTTGGGTGCAGTATGGACGGTATGTGCAAAATTATCTCTCGCTCAATTTCGGCGAATCGCTGACAAAATATCCCGGTCAGCCGGTGGCAAAACTGCTGGCGCGGCGATTGCCCATCACCATAGAATTGAATATGGCGGCAATTGCCGTCGGGCTGCCG
>JALVZI010000595.1:0-494 GCA_027022125.1 Anaerolineae bacterium
CCAGCAGACGATACCAGCCCATCGCCGGCGATTGTGTCCATTCATGCACAGCGGGAATATAGCCGCCCAGCACATCCAGCCCGTTTATCAGAAAATAGTACATAAAACCCCATGCAATGGCGGCATGAAATGCGCTTTCCTTCGGGCGGGTTTTGAACACGGTGCGCAGACTGACAAACGCAACCAGCCCATCCCAGATACGGCGCGGCAGGTTGTCCAGATACAGTTCGCCCTGCCCGCGCAGCACCGTTTTGATGGCGCGGTCAAAATACATCCAGCCGTAATACAGCGACAGGACAACCATCCAGAAAAAGATGATTTTTTCAGCAAGTGTGAGCATCTGTGCTTCCCTCCAAATGTTTTCAGTTGTCAGTGGTCAGTTTTTAGTTGAACTAAATGAAACTTTTGAAAAGTGTGTCAAAATTACAAAAATCATCGGTAATTTTTATGATGTCATTCCCGCTTTCGCGGGAATCCACGATGTTTCGCTATGG
>JALVZI010000595.1:504-6228 GCA_027022125.1 Anaerolineae bacterium
AATTCCGGAATGACATTAAAAATCCGTGAAATTTGTGGAAATTCGTGGCTGAAATTCAGTCACACAAAAAGTTTCAACCAGTTCGTTATCAGTTTTCAGCGATTGGCTGACGACTGATACCTGAAAACTGATAACTTTCCTCATCATAACACGATGCGTCATTGGGGTCAAAAATTTCTACCCTTTCATCCGCGTGCCGTGTTCTTCATTGCTGAAAATCCAACCGGCAACTTCCCCCAGATTGATTTCCGGGTCGAGCGCCCATGTGGCGGGGTCGGTCATCGCCCGCCCATACTGCGAACTGGCATTCTCCAGCGGGTCGGGCAGCGCGGCAATTTCATCCAAAATAGCGGCGAACCGCCCCTGCCAGTGTTCCATATTTTCCCGCCGCAGGTCAATCCATTCCGTTGCCGCCCAGTGGTCAATGGCATCCGGCGTCACATCCCATTCGGTGCGTTCCCAGCGATGTTCGCCTTTGCCGCGATTGACCGCCAGCAGCGTTTCGCCATCGGGCATGAGAATGGGAATGCCGATGGAAACCGCCTGCCGCCGGATGTCGGCATTTTCGCGCACCAGCATTTCCACATCCTGCATCAGTTGGTCAATATCCACCTGCGCCGCCGCTTCCATCGTGCGGTACAGCCGTTTGAGCAGATACGCTTCAAAAAGCAATTTCGACATTTTGGGCGGACCCAGAATTTCAAACGCCACCGATGGCACACCGTGCTCATCCGCCAGATGTTTGGCGTATGAAATGGCTCGATGGCGCAGCACGCCGGCGCGGTAACTCGGTCCCAACACCGCCCCATCAAGCGCGGCAATCACATCTTTGCCGGTATTCAGCCCGCGCAATTCGGCAATCACATTGAAGGCGATGTCTTCCGGCGTGACGGCTTCCATCTGCCCCAAACTGGTGATGGCGGTATATTCGTTCAGCGAGAAAAGCCCGTTTTCGCCCGTGTCGATGAACACCGATTCCAGCACGCCGTCACCGGCGGGGGCGACGGGTCGCTCATTCAGGTTGAACCGCTCGCCGGGTGTCAGTTTTATGCCGCTGTCGGGCGGGCAATCGTGCAGCGCGATGGCGCGTCCGCGTTTTTTGATAGCGCCGTAACCGATATTCTTCCATGTGATGGCGGCGGTCGGTTTGATTTCTTTCACGGCGGGACCGCCGGGCGTGCGTGCCATCAAAAAGAGGAGTGATGTGTGCGCGCCCGCCATCGCCGATTTGGAGAGCAGCACCCGCGACGGTTTCTCTTCGCCGTGGGTGTATGGGATGTTCAGCCCCATGCCGCCCGTGCCGCTGGTGCCGATTTTGAGATACGCTTGCGTGCCAGCGCGGCGCATGGCTTCATTCAACACCTGCACATGGCGCACCAACTGCGGGGTGTACAGACTGATGAGCAGGCGTTCCACCACCGCGCGTTCATTTTCCTCCCACACCATTTCGGCTTTTTCATACAAATCGTGAACCTCCGCCGCCGAATGGTAGATGTCTTGATATGCCAGCGCGGTGGCGGTGTTCACTGCGTCAATGATGATGTCGGGGACGACGCCGGGATATTCGGCGGTTTTGCCCATGACCAACTGCGCCAAAAATGATGTTTCCAGCGTGTCGGGGGTGAAACTGTCGAGCACATCATGGTAAAGTTGCGAGCGCAATTCGGGGTTCGACAGTATTTCGGCGCGGGGGGTGTCTTTCAGTGATGTGCGCACGAAAATATTTCCCCAATGGGGCAAAAGTTTGGTTTCGGTATCGGGGAATTCTTTTTGCAGCGACGCGACGGCTTCTTTCGCTTCGGCTTCCAAAAGTGAGGTGATGATGAGGGTTTGGGGGTGCTGGTGGATGAGTTCGCGGCAAATAGCGCGCCCCACCATACCATACCCGCCGATGATTAAAATGGTTTTTCCGGTTAACATAATTCACTCTCCTTTGAGTTTCAGGTTTCTGGTTTTTGGTTCAAAGTTCAAAGTTGCAGAGTTGCAGGTTTCAAGTTCAAGGTTTCAAGTTTCAAGTCCAATGTCACGTTTCACGTTTTCACGCAACACGCAATACGAAATATGCAAATGACGAATGACAAAGGACAAATCTACCGCAAATGCCGATACACCTCCACAGTGTGGGCGGCGATGGCGGCATGGGTGTAATTTTCCAGCACGCGGGTTTTGCCCCGCTCGCGGAGTTCCGCCCGCAGCGATACATCGTCCAGCAATCGCTGCAATTGCGAGCGTAATCCCGCTTCGTCCCCCTCATCGAACAGCAAACCGGCGTCGCCCATCACTTCCGGTATCGCGCCCGACCGCGCCCCGACCGCCACCACTTCGCACGCCATCGCCTCAATCAGCACGCGCCCGAATTGCTCTTTCCAATTGGGGCGGCTCAGCGATGGCAGTACCAGCACATCCAGCCCGCTGAGATAGTTGGGCATATGCGTGGACGGCAATTGCCGGTCGAATGTCACCCGCGCTTCGATGCCGAGTACCTGCGCCATCCGCTCGAACCGCAGACGGTCGGGACCACTGCCCAGCACTTTCATTTCCCACGGTCCATTCAACCCGGCGACGGCTTTCATCAGCAATTCCACACCTTTTTCTTCCACCAGCCGTCCCACATATCCGATAACCAGCGCGGGTTGGCTCGGTCGGCGGGCGCTGCGCTGCAAAACCACACTCGGTTTGCTGGCGCGGAGAACCCGCTCGCGGCGGTAGAAAATGGCGGGGTCAACGCCAAATTGGGGAATTTGCCACATGTCGCCGCGGTAGCCCTTCTCCCGCCACACCGATTGCGCTTCGGCGTTGCCGACAATCAGCCCGTCGGTATGCGCCAACACATATTGTTCCATCTGCCGGAATGGCGGCGGGTAACGGCGATTGATATTCTGCCAACTGAAAACCACCGTTTTCGCGCCGAATTTTTGTGCCAGTTTCAGCGCGTGAAAGGTGGCAAAATTGTACGGTTCTTCATCAATATGAACCACATCCGGCGCGGTTTCTGCCATGATGTGTTTCAGTTTGGGGTAAAAATGGAAATGGAAATTCCCGTTGAACCGAATATCGCTGACGATGAGCCGGTAGCCGTCGGTGTGAACGCGCTCCAGCCGCTGCGCGCCCCATGCGGGCGGCACAACCACCGCCAGATTCACGTCATCGTGCGCGGCAATTTCTTCCAACTTTTTCTGATATGCACCGGCGACCAGCGCCTTTGAAATCATCAGAACGTTCAATGTGTCACATCCCGATATGCTTGCAATGTTTTGCGGGCGGTAATTTGCCAACTGAATTCCTGCGCCCGCCGGTATGCCCGATTCGCCATTTCGTTGTGGGTATCTTCCTGAATGGTCAGCGAAATGATGGGCGCTGCCATGTGTTTGGTGTCGTCGGGGTCAACCTGAAATGCGTCCGCGCCGACCAACTCCGGCAGTGATGCCGCCGTGGTGGTGACCACCGGCGTGCCGCACGCCATCGCTTCCAGCACGGGCAATCCGAACCCTTCATACCGCGAGGGGTACACAAACAGCCGCGCTGCACTGTACAGCGCAGGTTTGTCAGACTCGTCAATCCAGCCGGGGGTGACGATATACTGCTCGATGCCCAATTCGCGGGCGAGTTTCAGCGGGTCGGGGAAAAAATCGGTATCGGCGGGGGGAAGTTTTCCCGCCAGCACGAGTTTCACCTCTTCCCCCAAACCGGTGGCGACGAATGTCCAGGCGTGCAGCAGCGCGCGCAGATTTTTTCGCACATCGAACCCGCCCATATACAGCGCGAAAACTTCCGGCAGATCGTATTTTTCGGTCACGGCGTCAATCTCATCCCACGTTTCGGCGGGTTGATACTGCGGCGCGGGGGCGAGATACACCGTGCGGACTTTTTCGGGCGGCAGATGCAGGTGAGTCAGAATGTCGTTTCGGCTGGCGTCCGAATCCGCCAAAATCAAATCGGCATTGGCGGCGGCGGCACTGACCAGCCCGGTGTACAGTCGCACGGCGGGGCTACCGTGATATTCCGGCAGCACGCGCGGAATGATGTCATGCACCGTGACCACTGTGGGCAGGCGCGGGTTGAGCGCGGAACCCCAGTATGGCACATGTGCCACATCCGCGTCAATGGCTTTCGCTGTTTTGGGAAACAGCAACTGCTCGAAACGGAGTTTGCCCCAGTTGCCCGCCCCCACCGAAACGGGATGCACGCTGACCGATTCGCCCCAGTCGGCGGGGGCGTCTGCCAGCGCGAACTTGGGGGCAACCAGCACGATTTCCAGCGCGGGGTTCAGTTTCGCTAGCGCGGGAACCAAATATCGCAAATACTGCCCGCTGCCAGTATTTATGCGGTTGATGAACCACGCATTGATGGCAACTTTCATGGCAATTCAAAATTAAAAATGCAAAATTAAAAATTTTACATTTTGCATTTTACATTTTACATTTTTAACTGTCCCCATAGCCGTTGGGGTGTTTTTGGAACCAGTTCCACGCGCTTTCGATGATGCTGCGCAGGTCGGGGTACTGCGGTTCCCAGCCCAATTCACGGCGGATTTGCTCGCTGTCGGCGATGAGAATGTCGGGGTCGCCGGGGCGACGGGGTCCAATTTCGATGGGGATGGGATGTCCGGTAATTTCGCGGGCGGTTTCCACCACTTCCATGATGCTGTATCCTTTGCCGCTCCCCAAATTGTAGGTGCGACTCCCGCCATCCAGCGCGCGCAGCGCCAAAATATGCGCCTGCGCCAAATCGAGTACATGGACATAATCGCGGATGCATGTGCCGTCGGGGGTATCGTAATCGTTGCCGAACACGATGAGTTTGTCGCGTTTGCCGCGCGCCACTTCCAGCACAATCGGAATCAGGTGCAATTCGGGGTCGTGGTCTTCGCCGTGCAGTTCCGATGCGCCCGCCGCGTTGAAATAGCGCAGCGCCGCGAATCGGAAATCGTAAATTTTGTCGAGCCAATGGAGGAATCGCTCGATGATGTATTTCGATTCGCCATACGGACTGCCCGGCACGATGCGCTCGGTGGCGGCAATGGGAATTTTCTCCGGGTCATCGAACAGATTCGCCGTGGATGACAGAATGAATTTCCGCACACCGTGTTCCACCGCCGATTGCAGCAGATTCAGCGCGTTGGTCACATTTTCGCCCAGATAGAGAAACGGTTTCTCCATCGATTCGCCGACCAGCGTGTGTGATGCAAAATGCATGATGGCGTCGATGGGGTATGTGTCCAGCACGTCATCAATTTCGGCGCGATTCGCCAAATCGCCCTGAATGAAAATGGCGGCATGGTCAACCGCGTCGCGGTGTCCCTGATAGAGGTTATCGAACACCACCACCGATTCACCCTGCCGCACCAGTTCTTCCACCACATGGCTGCCGATGTATCCTGCACCGCCCGTTACCAAAATGTTCACGTTTACCTCCGGTTGGTTTTTGGTTCAAAGTTCAAAGTTTCAGGTTTCAAAATTGCAATCAGTTGTCAGCGGTTAGTCGTCAGTCATCAGTTGTCAGTCATCAGCAAGTGACAAATGACAGAGGACAAATGACAAATGACAAATAACCAATCTCCAATTAACCAACAACCATTATACCAGAGAGACAACGGGGCAAGCAAAGAGTCTCTGCCGTTTCACACGACTGTTTAAAGTATTTTTCCGCGATTTTTACCGTAGTGCATCATCTAGTCTTAATTGTCGGGCTATTGTCCACTGACAAAAGGTGTAAAAATTGAAC
>JALVZI010000596.1 GCA_027022125.1 Anaerolineae bacterium
TTCCTATTTTTGGTAGAGGTTATCATTGAAACACTTGATTCCGGAAAACGAGAATGCTATAATTTTGCCAAAACATCCGCCAGTCGACAATTTCCGCTCAGTAACAAAGGTAGAACACGGATGACACGGATTGAACAGATGAACACCGATAATTTTTGCTGAAATTCAGCCATGAATTTTCACAAATTTCACAGATTTTTGTCAATTTTGTATGAAAACAGTAACCATCTCTCCGAAATATCAAATCACCATTCCAAAATCTGTCCGTCTTCATTTAAATTTACAGCCCGGACAAAAATTGTTGCTATCCCCGCACAAGAGTCATATCACACTCATTCCGGCAAAACCAGCAACAGAAATGCGCGGTTTTTTGCAAGGGATAGATACCACCATTGCGCGAGATTGACTTTTCTCGCATTACACAGCCGAGGATTTGATTTCCCTCGGCAAGTCAAAATACAGTAGCGGGGGTAGGGGCGGCTCGCGAGCCGCCCCTACGAACCGAACAATCACCAATCTCCAATCACCAACCTACCACCGCACCAATTTGAGCCGCGCCATCGCTTCTGCCATCCGCTCTGTGGGGACTGCCACCGAGAGTCGCATCCAGCCGCGCCCGTTTTCGCCATAATACGAACCGGGAGCAATGGAAACGCTCGCCTCCGCCAGCACTTTTTCGTGAAATTCTACATCTAAAAAACCATCCGGCGCGGGGAACCACAGGTACAGCGTGGCTTTTTGCGGCGACACTGCCAGCCCCAGCGAGCGCAGCGCCGATACCGCCATATCTCGCCGCTGCCGGTAGATGGCGTTTCGCTCGGCAATCCAACTTTGGTCGCCGGTCAGCGCGGCGATTGCCATTTCCTGCACGGGGCGCGGCAGCCCGGTGTCAATCTGCGTTTTGACGGTTGCCAGCGCTTTGATGGCGGTGGCATTCCCCGCCACCATCCCGACCCGCCAGCCCGCCATGTTATGGCTTTTCGACAGCGAGTTGAACTCGATTGCCACTTCTTTCGCGCCGGGAATCGCCAGAATGCTCGGCGCGCGGTAGCCGTCGAACGTCACATCGCTGTACGGGTTATCGTGACACAGCAAAATGCTGTGTTCGCGGCAGAAATCAATTGCCTGCCGAAAAACCGTTTCCGTGCCGAGCGCGCCGGTGGGGTTGTTGGGATAGTTCAGCCACATCATCCGCGCCCGGTCAGCCACCGCAGCGGGGATGGACGAGAAATCGGGCAGCCAGTTGTTTTCCGGTTTCAAATCGAAAGTGTGGATTTGAGCGTTTGCCAGCAGCGGCGCTTTGCTGTATGTCACATAACCGGGGTCAGGAACCAAAACGATGTCGCCGGGGTCGAGCCATGCCAGATTCAAATTCGCCAGCCCTTCTTTCGAGCCAATGAGCGGCGACAGTTCGGTATCATCCAGCGAAACACCGAAACGCGAGCGGTAATAATCGGCAATTGCCCGCCGAAATGCGGGGATGCCGTAATAGCCGGCGTAACCGTGCGTGTCGTCGCGGCGGGCAGAGGCGACCAGCGCATCGATGATGTGCGGCGCGGGGGGCATGTCGGGATTGCCGATGTCGAGCCGGATGATGTCTTTACCTTCAGCCTTCAGTGCAGTAATTTTTTTTCCCAGCGCGGCAAAGGCATATGGCGGGATGGATTTTACGCGGTTTGAGGGGGTTAGGGTCATATCTCCTCCGAAGGGTTTTAGGTTTTAATCTGATTACTCACCTTACGCAGTTCGAGATTTGACAAGCATTCCATATTGTGTCATAGCGGATTTGCCCCCTCCCCCTAACCCTGTAT
>JALVZI010000597.1:0-1050 GCA_027022125.1 Anaerolineae bacterium
CACTTGTGCCGAAAAACGGTGACTGCCGGTGAAAATATCGGCGGTGAGCAGAGATTGGCGTAAAAGGGGCGAAGCCATTCGCGATTATCCTTTCGCTGCGGGTGGGGCGTGCAAGTCAATGGAATCGAGAATGCCCACGATAACCGAAATGATGGGGGCATCTTTGATGGCGGTTACCTGCCGTGCGCCGCTTCCTTCGCGCATTACCAGCACTGTGTCGCCGATGCCCGCCTGCGCGTGGTCAATGGCGACGATGGCTTCCGGTTCGGGTTGTTCCGGTTGGTGCATCGGCTGCACCAACAACAATTTTTTGCCGTGATATGCCGGGTGTTTGATGGTAGATACAATTGTGCCGATAACTTTGCCGATTTCCATAAACTTGTGCCGTTAAAATTCCGTATATCCTTCTTTTAGGATATATGAAAATCCCGATTCTGTCACGTCAACCGTTTCAACAATGCCCACCACGGCGAGGTCGGTGGGCGTGCCTTTCACATCCAGCGCCAGCGATGCCTCTCGCGAGCGCACCATCACCACCACATCGCCGAACCCGGCGCGCAGTCCGGCATCGGCGGCAACTTTTCGCCCGCCGATGGGCTGCAATTTTTTGTTCAGCGGCTGAACCACCAGCAATTTTACCCCGTCCAGTCCGGGATATTTGATGGTTGCCACTGCCGTGCCGACGATTTTCCCCAGCAGCATTTTTTATTTGTCCTTTGTCCTTTGTCCTTTGTCCTTTGTCCTTTGGATCCCTCTGAAAAAAGGTTAATTTTTCACCACAGAGACACAGAGGCGCGGAGAATTTAAAATTTTTGAGTTTTTGACTTGGATTTCCGCCGGAAATAGCAGATAACGCCATATAACCGGCTCTCAAACCTTATTTTTCTCTGTTCCTCTGTGCCTCTGTGGTTCAGTTTTTACACCTTTTTTCAGATGAGTCTCATTTGTCATTCGCTATTCGCTATTCGCTATTCGCTACTCGTCATTCGCTATTTGTGCAGCGGTCTGCCTTCCAGTTCTTCCAGCGCGTTGATGGCGGCGGTTTTGGCA
>JALVZI010000597.1:1060-1809 GCA_027022125.1 Anaerolineae bacterium
GTCAGAATTTCGGCTTCTGTGCCGCTCATCCACATTCGCCCGAAACGCCCCACCGATGCCACGTGAATCAGTTTGATGTTGGCGCGTTTTTCGGCTTCGTTTGCCGCCAAATTGATGTACGCTGCCGGGGCGCATTCCAGCACCAGCAGTGTTTCGCCCGCCACCAGCATACTCCCTTTGGTGAACCGGTTGAGCAACTGCGCCTGATACGGGTCAACATTGGTTATCACCCGCGCAGATGCAATTTCCGGTTTGATGCGGTCTTCTTCCATCAGCCCCAGCCGTGCCAGCACCATATGCCCCGCTTCGATGACCGCCGCCTGCGAATGGGAGTGAATTTCAAACATCCCGAATTCGCGCTCGACAATTTGTGCCCCCGGTTTCACTTCGGTTGATTTGACGGCAATATCCACCACGCGGAAAACTTCGTTGCCGGGCGCCATTTCAATGAAGAGCGATGCCATCCCTTCAACGGGTAAATCGCCCTGCGTGACCGTGCCGACAAATGCGCCGAATTGCGGCTGCATCCGGTCGAGAAAACAATATGCGCGCAATTGAAAATTTTGGTCTGCCATTTTTCCCTTCTTTCAGTTGAACAGTGCCACGCCGGTGGGAGTGACAAACATTGGATGCGGCGGAATTTCGGTGGGGATGCCGGTGACATCTTCCACCACCCGCCCGATACCGGAAAAACTAGCCGTGCCGCCAACCAGATACAGCCGTTCCACCTGATACGGTTCGATGTGGCG
>JALVZI010000598.1 GCA_027022125.1 Anaerolineae bacterium
TTGGGCAAATCGTGGTTCGTTTCGGCAAGTTCCAATGCCTGATGATACATTTCGAGCGCGCCATCCAAATCGTCCATCGCCCGCAGCACAATTCCCAAACTTTTGGTAATTTCGATGATGTGCGGCACGTCCCGTTTTTCTTTAAAATAGGGCAGTGCTCGCCGAAACCAGCGGCGCGAAAGGGGGTAATCCTGCAAAAAATACGCCACCGATGCCAGCGCCAGCCCCAACAGTGCCTCCGAGCGGCGGTCGGTGAGATGGCGGCTGGCGATGATACCCCCCGCCAGCCAGCGTTCCGCTTCCGGCGGGTGTCGCCATTGCAGATAGCCGCGCAGACTCAGCGCATAATCGCGGATGAGCATCAGCGTTTCGTCGATTTGCGGCGGCAAATCGGCAAAATCCGCCGTATCCAGCACGGTCAATTCCGTTTCCACCGGACGATTGGTGGCATCTTCCAATTTCGCCAGCAGCCAATTGAACGATTTTCGCACGTTGCCCCAATCGTCATCCACATATCGCCACTGATGGGGCGGCATGGTGCTGTAACGGTGTCCCTGCGAAATGTAATAGCCGGTGAATGCCACCTGAAATTTTCGGCGTTCCGCCGCCGGCAGTTCATCGAACACAAATTTCCCCAGATAATGGCGCACCACCGGATGGATGAGATAGCGATTTTTGATGGGGTTGTACGATAGCAATCCTGTTTTGATGAGCCGCTGCACCACCGGCAGCAGCGGTTCATCCGCGCCGACCTGCCGCCAGTAAAGTTGATGCAACGCTTGCGCGCTGATACCCCCCGATGCCTGACTGCAAAAAGCCATCAATTTTACGGCGGGCGGGTCGGTTGCCCACAGTGAATCGAGCAGAGTTTGAATGATGGCGTGGGTGGGGTCGTATTGGCTGGTGGGGGCGGTAATCTGCCGGTGCGATTGCAACCGCTCGCGCCAATTTGTGTGCCACAGATACGCCACCATTTTGAACAGCAGCGGATGCCCGCCGGTCAACTGAAACAGCAGCGGCGCATCATCGGCGGTCAGGGGATATTCCGTTTCGTTGGCGGCAATCCACTCGACAACATCCGTTTCCGGCATACCGCGCAATTCCAAATGCGCTTCACCCACCAAATCGAGCAGCATTTGCGGCAGGGTGCGCCCGATAAAAATGAACGAACCGTGTCCGCCGGGTTCAATATCGCTGATAGCGCCCACCAAATTTTGGATGGCGGTGGCATCGGGGCGGGAAAATTCGTCAATGATGAGCAGACGGTGGAAACCGTACAATCGCTGCAAAACGTGGATGCCCCAGGTGTCAACGGGCTGGTTGGTGATGCCCGTCGCCAGCACGTCCTCAATATCGCGGACGATGTCATAAAAGTGGAAAAGTTCGTCGCCGGTAGCGCCAATCCACAGAATCCCTTCCTCGAACCGGTGCGCCTCCTGCACCGCCAACGCGGTCGCCAGTGTGGATTTCCCCACGCCGGAAACGCCGGTAATGGCGATGACGGGGTGTTCGCCCAGCCAACTTTTGAGCAGCGCCAATTCCTGCTGCCGCCCGACGAAATTTTCCAGCCGGTACAGCCCCAGATTACTCAGCGATATTTTGTAACTCAGGTCGGTTTCGGGTTTCAAGTTTCGGGTTTCAGGTTTCAGGTTTCGAGTTTCAGGTTTCAAGTCTCATGTCCAAAGTCCCACGAATGGGCGAATGAGCGAATTTGCGAATGGTGAATGACAAAGGACAAATGACAAAGGACCAATCACCAATCTCCAATCACCACCGCCGCGCCAGCGAGAGCAATTTCGGCAGCAG
>JALVZI010000599.1 GCA_027022125.1 Anaerolineae bacterium
GTGGCGCAATTTAAAACGGGCAAAGAAAAGATTCTCGGCTTTTTGGTGGGGCAGGTTATGCGCCACAGTCGGGGCAAAGCCAATCCCAAAATGGCAGAAAAACTTCTGCGAAAGAAACTGACGGTTGATTGGTGATTGGTGATTCGCTGAATCGTTGAATCGTATTGCGTGAAACGTGATGAGTGATGCGTGATGTGTGATGCGTGAAACGTGAAACGTGATGCGTGATAGAGATAGAGATAGGGATTCGCTATTCGTCACTCGCTCACTCACTCATTCGCCCATTCATCATTCGCTATTCGTCACTCGCTACTCGCTATTCGCTCATTCAAACGGAATGTGATATAATGGTCGTGGACAAAAACAATGGTGGTCATATTGCACGAGGAGGTGACAAAGAGACCGGATATTTTTTGGGCTGACGAGACTCGCACAGGGCGTGCTCGTCTTTTTTGCTTTTCAACCGTTTATCATTCAATGACGAGGTGTAAAAACCATGACTGAGAATCTTAACCCTTTCCAAATCGCCCAACAACAATTGGATGAAGCCGCCGCACTTTTGGCGCTCGACCCGGCAACGCACGCGCTTTTGCGCGAGCCGCGCCGCGAATTGCACGTGACCATCCCCGTGCGGATGGATGATGGCAGCGTGAAAGTGTTTAAAGGCTTCCGCGTGCAGTATAACGATAGCCGCGGACCCACCAAAGGCGGACTCCGCTTCCACCCCTCTGAAACCATCGACACCGTGCGCGCGCTGGCGGCATGGATGACATGGAAAACCGCCGTGGTGGATATTCCGCTGGGCGGCGGCAAAGGCGGCGTTATCTGCAACCCCAAAGAAATGTCTCCGGGCGAATTGGAACGGCTCTCACGGGGCTATATTCGCGCCATCAACAAAATTCTGGGCGAAGAAACCGACGTTCCCGCCCCCGATGTTTATACCACGCCGCAAATTATGGCGTGGATGATGGACGAATACAGCGTTATTCGCGGTTATAATGTTCCCGGAATGATTACCGGCAAACCGCTGGAACTCGGCGGCTCGCAGGGGCGCGGCGATGCCACCGCTCGCGGCGGTATTTTCTGCGTGCGCGAAGCGGGCAAAGTGCTGGATATTGATTTGCGCGGCAAAACCGCCGCCATTCAGGGTTACGGCAACGCCGGGCAATTTGCCCACAAACTGGCGGTGGAACTGCTGGGTATGAAAGTGGTCGCCGTGTCCGACTCGCGCGGCGGTATTTTCAACCCCGACGGGCTGGATTTTGAAACCACATTGCAACACAAACAGGACACCGGCTCGGTGGTTGGGTTGGCGGGTACACAGCCGGTCAGCAACGAAGCATTGCTGGAACTGGATGTGACCGTGCTCTTCCCGGCGGCGCTGGAAAACCAAATTACCGCTGCGAATGCCGCCAACATCAAAGCCAAAGTGGTGGCGGAACTGGCAAATGGACCCACCACCCCCGAAGCCGACCATATTCTGCACAAAAACGGCGTATATGTCATCCCCGACTTTTTGTGCAATGCTGGCGGCGTGACGGTCAGTTACTTTGAGCAGGTGCAAAACGCCTACGATTACTACTGGCCCGTCGAGTTGGTGCATGAGCGACTCGACCACAAAATGACCGCCGCATTCCACGCGGTGCATGAAATGTCGCAAAAGAAAAACGTGCACAACCGGTTGGGCGCGTATCTGGTGGCAGTCAGCCGGGTTGCCACCGCGATGAAACTGCGCGGCTGGGTGTAATTAGTGCAAAACCAACAAACATTGTCGGCAATAAACCCAATTCTCTTGAAA
>JALVZI010000600.1 GCA_027022125.1 Anaerolineae bacterium
CAGCAGCGGATGCCCGTTGTCTATCAGCAGCCATGCCAAAAATTGCGAGGGGTAATTCGCGCCGGAAATGGTTATCCAAAAAACGACCATCAATAACAGTAGCATCAGCGGGAAACCCCACACCCGACTGGTGACCAGCCGGTCAATTGTGCGGTCGAGGTCGAAACGGGGCGGTTTTTCGGGATACGAAACCGCGCGGTCGGCGATGCGTGCCGCATCGGTGTAAATGGCTTCGATGAGATGGTCGTGAAAATCGCCGCCGATTTCCCAGCGCAAACGCTCGGCGGTGGTCAGGATGGCATCGAGTTGGGCTTGGTCGGGACGGGTCACGGCGCCACCTCCAGCGGCAATTCGATGGTATTCACCTGCTCGGATGCGCCGCGATTCAAATCACCGAGTTCGCCCCGTTTTACGGCTTCGATGATGCGCCGGTCGCCGTCGAGCAATCGCAGCGCCACCCAACGGGCGTTCGGCAATCCGGGAAATGCTTTTTCGATTTCCGCCACCAATTCTGCCACCGCCCGTTTGAGCGCGGGCGGTTCGCTTTGGATGCGGTGCGGTCTGCCCACCACTTTTCCGGTGGCAACTTCGTGAATCGCTTGCAGCAGGTCGGGTATCCCTTCGCCGGAACGCGCCGCTGTCGGCACTACCGGCACGCCCAAATCGCGCGCCAGCCGCCGTTCATCAATGGTTAAATTGTGCCGCCGCGCTTCATCCATCAAATTCAGCGCCACCACTGCCCGATTGGTGATTTCCAACACTTGCAGCACCAAATTCAAATTTCGCTCCAGCCGGGTGGCGTCGGTCACAATCACCGTCACATCGGGCTGCCCGAATAAAATGAAATCGCGGGCAACTTCTTCATCCAAACTGGTGGATAGCAGCGAATATGTGCCGGGCAAATCGACAATTTTGTACCGTTTGCCGCCGTATTCCAGCCCGCCTTCGGCGCGGGTGACGGTTTTGCCGGGCCAGTTGCCGGTGTGCTGATGCAAGCCGGTAATGGTGTTGAAAATGGTACTTTTGCCGGTGTTCGGATTTCCGGCAAGCGCCACCACATAATCCCAGTCATCCATGTTGATGCCGAGTTTTTTCAGATTGCCGATATTGTGCGCGGGACACGTTTCGCACGGCGCACCGGCAATCGTTCTTTGGGGGGAACCGTTTTTGCTCATGCCGTCACCTCCGCCGGGATGGGTGTTTCTTTTTTCACCGGATGCAAATTGCGGCTGACGTTTATCAGCGCGGCTTGCTCGCGCCGCAGGGCAATCAGCGCGCCGCGAATCAGGTATGCGGTCGGGTCGCCGCTGGGGCTGACCATTTCCGCTTTGATGATAGTACCCGGCACAATGCCCAAATCCATCATTCGCCGCCGCTCTGCGCCTTTGCACGCCGGAGAAATGCTGACCACCCGCCCTTGCTCGCCCGGTTTCAGCGCCGAGAGGGGGATGGTCGGCTCGGGAACGGTCACTTCATTTTCGGGAATGGGCAGCACAGACACATTCGCCATCTGCGCCGAGTTGAGCCGGATGGTTCCACCCGGCAGCCACACCCGTGCGCCATCGGCGGTGCGTTCCAGCACCCGCAACACTGTTCCCAGATGGATGCCTTTGCCGGTCAGTTGCTCATAAATGGCATCGGGTTCATCTTCCAGATGCACCACTTTTGCCGCTTGCCCGATGGGGATCACCGCCAGCGAAATGTGTTCCGGCGGCGACAGTGTGCCATCCGCAGTGGGGATGGGGTCGCCGTGGGGGTCGTAGCGCGGGTGTCCCAACCGGGTTGCCAGCGCCTCCGTTTCTTCCGGCGACAGATGGTGCTCCCATTTGTCGGATTGGGCGTGCCATTCGCTTTCGGGATAGCCGGTTTTTTCCGCCAAATATCGCTCCCACAGCCGGTGGGCGCGGATGATTTGCAGTGCGTAATTTCGCCCGCTCTCCGTCAACTGCCAGCGATTATCCACGTTTGAAATCAGTTCGTGCTGCTGCATTTCGGTGAGCACATCGGTCGCCGCTGCCACTGATGTGCCGAGCACACCGGCGACGCTCTGCGGCAGTGGCGTTTCCTGCCGGGTTTCGCAGTTGTAAAAATGTTTCAGCGTGTCCTCAATCAGCGCCCGGTGAGAGAGCGCTTTTTTCTCGCGCCAGCGGCGGGCAAGTGTACGCCACAGCCAAAACAGCGCAATTGCCGCGCCCGCCCCGGCAAGAAATATCGCCATATATACCACAGTTTGATTTTCCATGCTGTATCTCGAAATTTAGATTAACCTAAATTAGTCTTGCCTAAATTGTACGGTTTAAACGTGGGATGTCAAATTTTTGGGGGAATATGGGGGGTGGAGCAGGGAGTATGGAGCAGGAGGCAGGGGGGTAGTCCAAAGTTGTCAGTGGTTAGCCGTCAGTGGTCAGCGGTCAGCAAATGACCAATGACGGTATCTATTCAGCGCACGGTGTTTGCCTCGAATAAACGTAGGGGCAGCCCTTGTGGCTGCCCCGTTCTGGGCGACCACGAGGGTCGCCCCTACGTTTTGAGCGCGGAAATACCCCCTCCGCACGATGGACAAAGGACAAATGACCAATGACAACCTAATGCACCGTCCGCACCACCGCCACGACTTTCCCCTGAATTTGAACCACCGCCGGGTCAACATATATCGGTTGCATGGTGGAGTTTTCCGGCTGCAAGCGGATGCGGTCGCCTTCATTGTAAAAGCGTTTCAGCGTGGTTTCATCGCGGTCGGTGAGCCACACCGCCACCATTTCGCCGTTGTGCGCTTCCACCGCCGGTTTCATAATGACGGTATCGCCATCGTTAATTAGCGCGTCAATCATCGAGGTTCCCTTTACCTTCAGAGCAAACACTTTTTCATCGGGAACCAAATCGCGCGGCACTTCGATGACATCTTCGGGCGTGTATGCCCCTTCGGGCACGTCAATCGGCTGCCCGGCGGCGATATGCCCCAACAGCGGCACGGTGACCGTTCGCAGCGATGACGGCTGCCGGGATGCGTGTTCCACCAACCGGATACCGCGAGACACGGTTTTGTCGCGGGCGATGTATCCATCTCGCTGCAAAACATTCAAATTGTAATTCACCACTGATGTGGAGGTGATACCGGCATATTCCCCGATTTCACGAATGGTCGGCGGATAGCCGAATTGATCCACATACATTTTTATACATTCCAATATCTTTTTCTGACGTGCCGATAAACTCATGGTAACTCCTTTTCACTGTTCACACCATACTCATCCGATATGCGGCTAGCACATACATTCTACCACGAACAGTCGTTCTATGTCAAATTTGTGGGTTCGATTTCAGATTTGATGTCATTTGTCACTCGCTGACAACTGACCGCTGACGGCAACCCTTGCTTCCTGCTCCCTGCTCCATACTTCCTGCACCCCCAAACAAAAAAAGGGGCGGGGATTGCTCCCCACCCTGTGGAAATTCAATTTTTGGGCTAGCCGAACAGACTCTTCGAGACCATTTCGACCACCGGCGCGGGAATCAACCCGATGAGCACCACGGTGATACCGGCAACTACCAGCGCGATTTGAGTCGCCAACTGCACCGAACTTTCCGGCGCACCATCTTCCGCCGGTTTCATATACATTTGCACCACCACCCCCAAATAGTAGAAGGCGGCAATACCGCTGTTGATGACCGCCACCACTGCCAGCCATGTCAAATCGGCATTGACGGCGGCGCGGAAAAGATAGAATTTTCCCCAGAAACCGGCAAGCGGCGGGAAACCGGTCAGCGAAAAGAGGAAAACCGCCATCACCGCGGCGAGCCACGGGTTGCGCGTTGCCAACCCGGCGTATTCCGACAATTTGGTGCCGACGGCGTTTTTCTGTTCCAGCACACCGACCACGGCAAACGCGCCGATGTTCATAAAGGCATACACCAGCAGGTAAAACAGCACCGAACTGACACCTTCCTGCGTGCCTGCCGCCACCCCGACCAGCAAATATCCGGCGTGAGCAATACTGGAATACGCCAGCATCCGTTTGACATCTTTTTGCGCCAGCGCCGCCACATTGCCCAGCGTCATCGTCAGCACGGCAAGCACGGCGATTGCCAATTGCCAATCGGCGGTGGATGCGGGGAACGACACCATCAGCAGGCGCATCAGGGTGGCAAATCCGGCGGCTTTTGCCCCTACCGACATAAAGGTGGTTACGGCGGTGGGCGCACCATGATACACATCGGGTGTCCACCACTGGAAAGGCACAGCCGCCACTTTAAAAGCGAACCCGACCAGCATCAGCCCCAATCCGAGCATCGCCATCGGTGCAACAGTTCCCACCGACAGCACAGAAGCAATTTCGTCGAAATTGGTACTGCCCGTCGCGCCGTAAGTCAGCGCCATACCGTACAGCAGAAACGCAGACGCAAACGCGCCCATCAGAAAGTATTTCATACCCGCTTCACCGGACGGGCGCGAATGGCGGTTCAGCGCAGACATCACATACAGTGCGATGGACATCGTTTCCAGCCCGATGAACACCACCATCAGGTCGGTTGCCATCCCCATCACCATCATCCCGCCGGTGGCAAAAAGTAACAGCGCGTAATATTCGCCCTTTTGCAAGCCGACACGCCCCAGATAGCCCATTGCCACCAAAATGGAGAGCGCCGCCGTGCTCAGGAAAATCAGGTTATAAAAATTAGCATATCCATCGGAAATTGCCACATTCTGAAATGCAGGGTCGAACCCGGCGATACCCTGTTGCATACTGCTCACCACGGCAGCCAATATCACGCCGATGAGACTCAACCAGCCCAGCGATTTTTTGTCGGCGATGAACAAATCGAGAATCACCACCAGCAACCCGGTGCCGAGGACGATGAACAACGGTAATAGTGCGGCAAAATTCAACGGAGGAATTTCAATTGCAGTCATAGTTCTGTACCATCAATGATTTTTCGGGTAAAACTACTGATTGACCATCAGCGCAGTTTGCGGCGCAGTGGCATTAACCAATGCTTCGGTATCGGGATTAACTTTGTCGAACACCAAATTGGGGAACACGCCCAGCACAAAGAAGAAAACGGTCAACACCAGCGCGGCAACCACTTCGCGCGTGTTCATATCGGTGAGATTTTCATTCGCCGGATTGAAGGGACCGAACATCACCCGCCGGACGGCGGTCAGCAGATACCATGCCGCCAGCACAATGCCGAAGGTGGCAAACGCGGCAAACAACCGGTTATGCACAAACGTTCCCAACAGAATGGTAAATTCGCCGACGAACCCGTTCAGTCCCGGCAAACCGACACTGGAGAAAACGGCAATCAGGAAAAACGCGCCGAAAACGGGCACTTTGGCGAAAATCCCGCCGTAATCTTTCATCAACCGCGTGTGACGGCGTTCATACAACACCCCGATGAGCATAAAGAGCGCGCCCGTGCTCAACCCGTGGTTGACCATTTGCAGCACTGCGCCGCTGGTTCCCTGAAAACCGCCGGAGAAAATCCCCAGCATGATGAAACCCATGTGCGCCACCGACGAATACGCCACCAAACTTTTCACGTCTTCCTGCACCAACGCCACCAGCGCGGCATATAAAATGCCGACAATCGCCAGCACTGAAAGCAACGGCGCCCAATATGCCATCCCTGCGGGGAAAAGCGGATTGGCAAACCGCAAATAGCCATACGTTCCCATTTTCAGCAGCACGCCCGCCAGCAAAACCGAACCGGCGGTCGGGGCTTGCACGTGCGCGGCGGGCAACCATGTGTGCAGCGGGAACAGCGGCACTTTAATGGCAAACGCCAGCGCAAAAGCGAAGAAAAGCCAAATTTGCGTGCCCGCCGGCAACGCCGACGAAGTGAGCAGTGTCGGCAGGTCGCTGGTTCCCGCGTGCAGATAAACCACGATGGTGGCAACCAGCATCAGTGTGGAACCCACAAACGTGTAGAGCATAAATTTCACGGCGGCATACACCCGTCGGTCGCCGCCCCAAATGCCGATGAGCAGCGCCATAGGGATGAGACTGGCTTCCCAAAAGGCGTAAAACAGGAACAGGTCGAGCGAGACGAACACCCCAATCATCGCCGTTTCCATCAGCAGCATCATCACCATATAGGCTTTCACCTGTTTGGTGATAGCCGTCCACGAGCTGAGTACCGCGATGAAAGAAAGCAGGGTGGTCAGCAGCACGATGA
>JALVZI010000601.1 GCA_027022125.1 Anaerolineae bacterium
CCGCGCCACTTCGCCGAGTAAATCACCGGCGGCGGGCTGCTCGTCGCTGCCTTCCACCAGCAGCCGGTACGCTTCGCCCGCCAGTTGGCTGATTTTTTCGGCGTTTGCCAGCCGGATGCGCTCGGTGTTCAGGTCGTCCTCTTCTCCCGGCTGCAGATTGGCGGCGTGGATTTCGTCCACCTGAAAAGTGAGTTGGTCGATGCGGCGCGCCGTTTGCTGGGCATCCTGTGTCAATTGGCGCAATTCGCGGCGAACCCGTTGCCATTCGCGGTAGGTTTCGCTGACCCGTTGCCGCCGGTCGCCCAGCCCGCCGAATCTGTCCAGAAATGCGCCGTGCATTTTGGGGCGCAGTAGACTCAAATGTTCGTGCTGCCCGTGGATGTCCACCAGCGGCGCGGCGATTTCCGCCAGCAGCCCCGCGCTGACGGTGCGCCCGTTCACCCGCGAGAAATTTCGCCCGGTAGCGCGGATTTCGCGTCCCAGCACCAGCACCTCCGGCGAGTCGCCTTCCAGTCCTTCGCGCTCCAAAATGGGCGTGATGCGCCGTTGCAGTGTTTCCGGCAGGTGAAATTCTCCCTCCACCACCGCCGATTTTGTGTCGGCGCGAACCACATCGCTGCTGGCGCGTCCGCCCAGCAGCAGGCTCACCGCATCAATGATGATGGATTTCCCCGCACCCGTTTCGCCGGTGAACACGGTAAATCCGGGTGCGAAAGTGAGGCGCAGTTCATCTATAATTGCAAAATTTCTGATGGTTAATTCTGCGAGCATGGTAGTTGATTGGAGATTTGTTATTGGTCATTTGTCCTTTGTCATTCGTAAAACGTGATGCGTGAAACGTGAAACGTGATGCGTGACTTTGGACATTGGACTTGAAACTTTGGACTGATTACAACCTTGAACTTTGAACCAGAAACCCGAAACTCGAAACCCGAAACCCCCTCACCGCAGCCGCGCCATAATTGTTCCCGTGCCCATCACGAGAAAAATGCCGGGGACAATCAGCCCGTAAAAACTACCGGCAAGCAGCATCAGCACCAGAAACGGCGCGACTCCCCCCACCAGCGACCCGGCGACGACGTGTGCCAGATACCGCGAGCGGCGGCGGCGCACTGCCCAGCGCACGGCTTCGGCGATGAAGCCGGCGACGATGGGCGACAGAAAAAAGGCGATGAGCCACGAAAACCAGCCGATACTGCCGATGAGAAACGTGAAAAGTCCGCCGGCGATGAGCGACAACGGCAGCGCTACCAGCACGGCGAGGGGATAATCGCCGAGACTGCCGGTGTAAAACCGATTTTCCTGCTCGCGCAAGCAGTCCGGGCAGATATAGCCGGTCGGTGTGCGGCGGGCGCATTTGCTGCAAATGTACTTGCCGCACTTTTTGCAGCGCAGGTTCGTTTCCACCGTCGGGTGGCGATAGCAATAGTGGACTTCTGTCATTTGGTCATTTGTCATTTGTTCTGTGTCATTCGTCCTTTGTCATTCGTAAAACGTGATGCGTGATGCGTATTTCGTGAAAACGTGAAACGTGATGAGTGAAACGGATAGAGATAGAGATAGGGATAGAAATTCGCCCATTCGCAAATTCGCCTATTCGCTCATTTGTGAGACTTTGGACTTGAAACCCGAAACTCGAAACCAGAAACCTTGAACTTTGAACAACCTTAACTTCATTTCAGCGTTGCCGCCGCGAATTTCATCACGCGGTTGTTGCCCGAATCCAGCACGAACAGCGAGCCGTCTTCCGCCACGGCGACATCCAGCGGCAATTTAAAGGATTGCACATCTTGCCCGTATTGTCCAAACGTGAACAAAATTTTGCCGCTGTTATCATACACGATAATGCGGTAATTTTCCGGGTCGCTGATGAAAACCCGTTTATCGCCGTCCACCGCGATGAACGGTTTGTTCAGCACGTTTTGCGTGTCCCAACCGACCACCTGCCATTCGGTGACGGGCTGCATCGTTTTGTCCAGCACCTGCACCCGCTGATTCCACGTGTCGGCGACATACAAATTGCCGTCGGCATCCATTGCCAGCCCGGTCGGTTCCTCAAAATGTCCCGGCGTGATACCGCCGCCGCCCCACGCGCCCAAAAACTTCCCTTCGGCGGAGAATTTTTCAATCCGTTTGTTCCCCGTATCGGTGATGAACAAATTGCCGTCGGCATCAATCACAATATCGCGCGGACCCCAGAATGTGCCGGGGAAAGCCACCGCCTCCCCCTGCGTGTCGGCGAATCCGCCAAACTCGCTGATGAAATTGCCGTCTTCATCAAAAATTTCCACGCGGTGATTCCACGTGTCGGAAATGTACACTTTCCCGTCCGCGCTGACGGCAATACCCCACATTTCATCGCCGATCTGACCGGGCGCATTACCCGCCGGAACGTCCCACGATTTGAGGAACGTGCCATTTTGGTCGAAAATCTGAATGCGGTGGTTGCCGCTGTCGGCGACATACAATTGCCCCTGCGGCGACAGCGCCATCGCGCGCGGATTGACAAACTGCCCTTCGCCCGCGCCGGTGCTGCCCCACACGCGCTCGGCAGAAAGTTGCCGCCGCACATTGGCATACGGGTCAACGGTGGTTTCGGCGGTGGTTGCCGCCACGCCGGTTTGGTAATCCCACAATTTGTTGACCACATCTTTTCGCACAAACATATACATTTGGGTGCGGAAGGGCCAGTCTTTAAAAGTATGGTCATCAATTTTGCGATAGAAAAGCACATCCCACAGCCATTTACGGTTCGTTTTGACCCGTTCCCGTGCCAGCCGGTCGGCTTCTTCCTGCGACTGACCCTGTTCGGGAATGGCGGGCAGTTTCGGCGAAACGAAATCGTGCCAAATGCGCGAGAGCGACTGCCCTTTGTAATTTTCGAGGGGCCACCACACCTGCCGGTAATCGAATCGCACATAATTGTCGCCGAGGAAGGGGGTGACATCCTCCAACTTCACTTGGTCGTCCGGCGAAACGATGACCACCGGCGCATCTTTGATGGCATCGCGGGTGGGATTGCCGCCGAAAAAGGCGCGGTTCGGATAGTCGCGCATATACCATTCGAGGGGCCAGATAACGCCGCCATACGCCACTTTTATCTGTTTGTCGCCCACCGTGCGCCGCGAAATGTCGTCAATTTCGTTGATGACCCATTTCACGTCGGGGGCGGCGTGGGCATACACCAAAAATTCATTCACATAATCATAATTGATATACGATGCCATCACCGCGAAACGCACGGTGAGCACGCCCAGCACGCCGAACAGCGCCAGATAGAGCATCGGTTTGACGCGCGCCGCGCCGAGCCTGCGCCCGATGCGCCACACCGCCCATGCGATACCGGCGGCAATCATCAGCGCGATGATGAACCGCGATGTGGCTTGCAGGTCTTGAATGCTCTGCCCGCGGAATGGCTTGCTGGTGAGCGCCACCAGCACCGTCGCGCCGAGCAGGGGAACCAGCAGCACAAACAGCGCGCCGTTGCCCGTTTTCAGACTGTCCCAATCGAAACGGTCGAGTGCGATTTGGGTGATATATCCCGTCAAAAAGATGAACGGCAGGGCGATGTGTACTGCCAGCCACGGCATTTTTTCGCCCGCCCAACTGTAAATCACAAATGCGCCGATTGCCCAGAAAATGAGATACGCCAAAAATGTGCCGCCATCGGAATGGAGGGGGGCGGTGGTGTGCGTGCGCTTTTCGTGTTTGTGATGTTTTTCGTGCGGATGCGTTTTTACCGCCGGTTCGATTTCCGGCACGTCGCGGTCGCCCCACGACGGGGCTTTTTTGAACAGATACCAAATTCCGCCCAGCCCGCCGAGCAGCAGCGGCAGAAATTCATACATCGGCGTGACAACCAGATAATAGTAGCCCGGTTGTCCGCCGCGCTCTACGCCCTGCTGTTTGAGCCAGTAACTGACCGCGCCCCATGTGCCGCTGATGAATCCGGCGGGGTTGGTGAAAAAGGTGGTGTGCAGCAGGAAGAAAATCACCACGGCGGCGATAACCGGTCCCGACAGCAGCGCCAGCGCGGTGTCGCGTTCGGCGAGCAGGGCTTTCATCGCGGCGGTCATCGGCTTGTGACGGCGGTCGGTGTTGGCGGCGATGGTCAGCACGCCCGCCAAAATGCCGAATACCATCAGCAGCAGACTGCCGATTTTATTCCATGCGAATCCTTCTTCCGGGGTGGGGATACGGTCTAAAAATGTGGCGATGAACAATCCGGCGATGGTCAACCCCAGCAGAGCATAAAAAACCTGCTCGCGGCGTTTGCCGGACAGATTTTCCCACAGCAGCACACCCAGCACAAACACCACCCCGATGAACCCGTGAATGAAAGCAATCTCTTTCGCCGAGAGAAACAGGGCGATGGTGACGGCTTCCACGTACAACCATCGCTGTTTGCGGGTGCGCATAAACTGGAAAAGCGCCAGTGCCATCACCGCCGTGAAAAACGCGCTGTAACTTTCATTGCGGATGTAACGGGCATAATACAGAATGATGGGCGAAATGAGCAGTCCGATACTGGTTGCCAGCGCGCCGAATTTGCCCAGCCACTGCCGAAAATAGATGGGCAGCATCACCAGCGCCACACCAAACACCGCCGCCGGAATGCGCGCCGCGAAATCGTTCACGCCGAACAGCAGATACGATAGCGCCACCAGATGGAATTGCAGCGGTCCGTGCATCAGCGGGTCATGCACATAGCCTTCGCCGTTATACAGTTTGAACGAAAAAAGCGCGTGCAAACTTTCATCGTGGCTCATCACCCGGTCGCCCAGATGGTAGAAGCGGGTTGCCACCGCCAGCACGAAAATGGTCAGGTACAGCACCACTTCCCAATTGATGGTGATGGTTTCAAATAGCGGTTTTTCCAGAAAGGTGGTTTTTTTGTTCATAGGTTCGGGTGTGTTCAAGGTTCAAAGTTCAAAGTTCAAGGTTCAAGGTTGCAATTAGTTGTCAGTTTTCAGTCATCAGTTTTCAGTTTAAAGTTGCAGGGTTGCAAGGTAGCAGGGTTGCAAGGTGGCAAGGTTGCATTCACTATTCGCTATTCACTCATCACGTTTCACGCATCACGTTTTCACGCAATACGCAATACGTTTCATAAATCTCCAATCTCTAATCTCCAATCTCTACTCTCCGTCCGCGCGGAGCCACAGCACCAACTGGTCGTGTCCGGGGTTGTGGTTGGGCAAATGGCGATAGATGTACCAGCGCAGCCAATCTTTGCCCTGCAACTGGCTCGGTGTCCAAAATGAAACCAGCGCGAATTCTTCGCCGGTGTAACTGCCGTTGGGATTGCCCGTTTGCGGACGGGCGAGCACGATGGACGCATCCTGCGCGGAGGCGAAATCGGGGACGAATTTCACCGTGCGGAAGTTTCGCAGATACCAGCGCAGTTGGGGCACGTCGGCATCCACCACGGCGACGTCAATTTCGTGCGCATCCCCCGCGCGTGCCATTGAAAATTTCTGCAAATCGTGATTCAAATCTGGCAACCGGCTCGATGCGGGGAGCGGGAAGATGGGTTCAAACGGTAAATCGTACAATTTGCCGAAACTCAATCGCCATGACAGCCCCACCGACAGCACACCGAACACGACCAGCGCAATCACCGCCAGCCCGCGGAAAGCGGTATCGCGCCCGTACCAATTGCCGAAAACAATTGCCAGCCCGATGATGAGCGCCGCGCCCGCCGCCGGAAGTATCCACGCCGTGCCGCAACCTGCCTGCGCGGCGGTGCATTTCGTCCAACTCATCAAACTGACATACACAAAAACAACCACCATCAGCCCGATGGCAACCAGCAATCCGTCACTTTCCAGCCGCGCCGAGTTGCGCCAAGCGTGCCACAGCGCGCCGAGTTGTTCGCCCGCCAGCAGCGCCAGCGGCACAAAAATCAGCAGCAATTGCCCGTCGCTGCGCCCCGACTGCACAATATCCAGCAGAATCGCCAGCGCAATCCACGCCACCAGCAGCCAGCGCAGCGGGTCTTTTCCGGCGGTTGCCCGCGCCAGCCCAACCGCACCGAAAACGACCACCAGCGGTTCATAAAAAAGCAGGCTGACCACCGCCGGCAGCGTGCCGCCGGGACGCGGGGCAATGCCGAAATCGGTCAGCCAGCGGGTAAACTGTTCGGAAATGGCGGCGAAACCGTTAAA
>JALVZI010000602.1 GCA_027022125.1 Anaerolineae bacterium
ACCCACTCACGATACAATCACCGATATGAAGAAAATAAATCTGCTCGACCTCTCGAAAAATGAATTGACCGCCCTGCTGGCAGAACACGGTCAGAAAAAGTTTCGCGCTAAACAAATTTGGCAGTGGCTCTACCGGCAATACGTTGCGGATGTTGGTGAAATGGTAAATTTACCGAAATCGCTACGCGCAAAATTAGCCGATTTCGCCACCATTTACACGCCAACTCCCGTGGCGGCAATGGAATCGAGCGATGGCAATACGTTTAAAACGCTATTTCGGTTTGGGGACAATGAAGAAATCGAAGTGGTGCTGATGAAGTATGACAAACGGCGAACCCTGTGCATCAGCACGCAAGCGGGCTGCGCAATGGGCTGTCCGTTTTGCGCCACCGGGCAGATGGGCTTTCGGCGTAATCTCTCGGCGGGCGAAATTGTCGCACAAGTATTATACTATGCCCGCATTTTACGTTCGACCGACGAGAAGGTGACGAATATCGTATTTATGGGGATGGGTGAACCACTGGCAAACTACGCCGAAACGTGGAAAGCCATACGATTGCTCAACGATGCGGAGGGCTTCGGGTTGGGGGCGCGCCATATGACGCTTTCGACGGTGGGGCTGGTTCCCGCCATCCGGCAGATGAGCCGCGAACCGGAGCAGGTCGGGCTGGCGGTATCGCTGCACGCGCCGACCGATGCGCTGCGGAATGAACTGGTTCCCGTCAACCGGCGTTACCCGCTGGCAATGCTGATAAACGCCGTGCGCGAATATATTGAACTGACCCACCGGCGGGTAACGTTTGAATATGCGCTGATGAACGGGGTGAACGACAGCAACCGGCAAGCGGATGAACTTGCCGTGTTGCTGAAAGGATTGTTGTGTCACGTGAATCTCATTCCGCTGAACCCGACACCGGATAGCCCGTATGGTGGTTCGCCCGCCGAGCGGGTTTACGCCTTCCGCAATCGGTTGCAGGCGGCGGGTATCGCCACCACCGTGCGCATTCGGCGCGGCGTTGATATTCAAGCCGGATGCGGGCAATTGCGGGCAAAAGTTCGCGCCGAGCAGATGACCCAATTTTCGGTAGAATCTGAAATGCCCCGCTGAAATACATCCGTCAGTGAATACAGGTAGATAATTTGGCATCAACACCGGCAATATGGTTGACCAGCCAGTCTCCCAGTTCTTTTTTCACCTTCATTGCCAGCGCAGACGAGGGACCCGTATGGCGGAATTCTTCCCAGAACCGGTCAAACGTCTCGACAAATTTATCGTGCGCGTTTTTGTTTGCCGCAGCCACCGGGCAATGGTATTTTTCCATACAATCTTCTTCGTACCCAAAGTGCATGTTCACATATTCAGCCATATCCGCCAAAATTGTCTCGATATGGTCTTTTCCTTTGCCGGCAGATATTGCATTCAACAAATTATTGATAGATTCGATGAGTTTTTTGTGATGCTCGTCAATTGTCGGTTCGCCGGTTGATAATGCCTCTGTCCACACATATTGATTGTTCGACTCGGGATTTTGGTTTGGCGGTGCGGCAACCGCCGGCGTCGCTGGTTTTGACGGCGGTTGGGGTGCAGCATACCGAGTTCGCGGCATCGAAGCCGGTTTTGGCGGTTGTGGCGGCAGCGAACGGGGCTTCGGCGGCAACGGAGCGCGCGCGGCAGTTGCCGGTCGGCGCGAACCGTTTGCGCCATTGCTGTTTCCCTTTTTCACCACACCGACATCATCACTAAGTTTGAATTGTCTCACCACAGCATCCAATTCCTGCACCATCTTTTGCAAATTTTTGGCATGACCGGTAACTTCATCCATTTCCGCGCTCATTTCTTGTGTGGCAGCACTGATGTCCTGCGACATACCTTCGTTACGATGGCTCACTTCTGCCACTCGCTGAATGGAATCCATCACCTCTGCGGAACTTGCTGCCATTTCCTGCGTGGCGGCTGTATTTTCCTCAATCACCGCCGATACGGTTTCCATCGCTTCCACCAATTCTCCGGCGGCGCTATTCATCTGGTCTGCCGAAGCGGCTATCTGTTCCATTTGCTCGTTGACCGCTACCACATTGGAAAGAATGGTTTTCAGCACTTCGCCCGCTTGGTCGGCTTCCGCTGCCCCTTCCGCTACCGCCCGCGAACCGTCTTCCATCGCCACCACCGCTTCGGTAACGGTGTGCTGAATGCCCTGAATGAGCGTGCCGATTTCTCCGGCAGCCTCCGCCGATTTTTCCGCCAGTTTCCGCACCTCATCGGCAACCACGGCAAACCCTTTGCCGTGTTCACCGGCACGTGCAGCCTCGATGGCGGCGTTGAGTGCCAGCAAATTGGTCTGCGAGGCGATGTCGTCAATTGTTTCAACGATAGCCCCGATTTGTTTCGAGCGGTCGCCCATTTCCTGAATGCGCTCGGCAAGTTGGTCGACCGTCATTTTTATGTTTTTCATACCGTCCACAACGCGCTCGATGGTTTCTGCGCCGGAACGCGCCGCATCCGCCGAATTGGCAGATGCCGCCGCACCCGCGCGGGCGGTCGCGGCGACTTCTTCCACATTTTCCGCCAGCGCAGATGTAACAGATGCTGTCCGCGCGGCGGCGCTCGCCTGTTCCTGCGCACCCTGCGCCACCCCGTCTATTGCCCGCGAAACCTGCCCGACAATGGTTGTGGCGTGCTCTATTTCGCTCGACTGCGATTGCACCGCCATCGAGGCTTGCTCCAAAGTTTCCGCAATTTGAACAGAGGCGATATTTGTCTGTTCTGCCGCCAGCGTCAATTGACGGCTGGCTTCTGCCAGTTCCCGGCTGGTTTTCAGCGTTTGTTCCACAACACTGCGCAAATTCAGTTTTAGTGCCAGATAATATTCGGAAAGGTCTTCCCGTTTCGGGTCAGCCACATTTACCTGTGCCAAATCCATTCCAATTGACTGCAAATAATCGTAAAAGAAGGCGTCGGCAACGGCTTGCATATCGTAATTAAAAACGGCGGCAATCACCCGCTCCGCGCGTGCCCAAAGCGGCAAATTATACCAAAAATGCTTGCGCAAATATTTTCGCACCAGTTTTTGGTACAGAACATAACTGCCAAAATACCATTTCTGCGGCAGGTTGATGATATTGTGACGTTTACCAATCACCAATCGCCGCTCAAAATATGTTTTTCCGAACCCTTCCTCGGACTGTGCGGCTTCAAAAATATCTCGAAAATACTGTGCCTGCGTTTTCTCCAATCGGGGGCGAAGTCGCTCCATCGGAATGCCGTGTTCTTTGGCGTATGCCTCAAAAAACTCGCGAGAAGGTTGAAATGAAAATTGATAATCGTAAAAATCTTTTGCCATCGAATCGGCAACTTTATCCGCCCAACCGGCTAACCGACGCAGCAATTTCACATCATCGCCGGATAACTGCAAAAAATTTTGGCGCAATCGCAAATTATCATCTGTGATGCGATATAGTTCGGTGAGTGAGTTCATCTGTGCCTCCAAAGCAGTAAAAAAAACCGATATTATATGAAATATCATCCATACTATTATCGGGCATTTTTGAGATTTTCTCCATAAAAGTTACGTAAAACTTTCGGGAGAATAACGCTTCATCGGTTTGACGATTGGAGATTTTATGCTATGATTCGCGTGCATCGCGCCCCGGTAGCTCAATGGATAGAGCAACAGTCTTCTAAACTGTAGGTTACAGGTTCGAATCCTGTCCGGGGCGTTGCTTTTTTACCTCCAAAAGTAACTCTCAGGGGATGGGAATTTTTAGCGTTTTACCGACATTTATCTACAGTAAACGTATTGCGTGTTGCATATTCCGTGACTTTACGCAGTACGCAGTACGCAATATGCGGTTCGGTTGCAAAATTAGAGCGTTGATTGATTTGCTCGCTATCCCCTGAGTAGTTACCTTCCAAGATTTCACACACTGCCCTGCAAAATTTATGAACTATCAAATGACCAAAAAGCTATCGTTAATCAGCCTTTTTGCGATACTGGCAATGCTTGTCGGGCAATCGACTGCCACTGCCGACAGTCCGCCGGTTTTGGCATTTTATTATGCGTGGTTCGATGAACACTCATGGGAAAGAGGGGAAACGGCGGACTTGCCCGTGCAACCCTATGTCTCCGCCGACCCCGCCACCATCGAGCGGCAAGTTTCGCAAGCACTGCAGGCAGGAATTTCGGCGTTTGTGCAATCGTGGTATGGACCGCAGACAGAAAATAATCAAACGGAGACAAATTTTCGAACACTACTCGATGTGGCGGCACAAAAGGGATTTTACGCCGCCGTAGATTTTGAGGTCACCAGTCCCTTTTTTTCTGATATTGCCGATGTGCAAAATGGATTGACCGCACTTTTAGCCACCCACGTCCGGCATCCCGCATATTTCAGGTTCAACGGCAAACCAGTCATCTTCTTTTGGCGACAGGATCGTTATAGTGTTGACACTTGGGCATCTATTCGACAAGCGGTTGACCCGAACCATGACACCATTTGGATTGCAGAAGGAACAAATTTAGACTATTTGCAGGTATTTGACGGCAATCATCTGTATAGCATTGCATGGGCAGCGAACCCCGCCGCCGAATTGAATAAATGGCCGCCTCGCATTCAGAACATCAGCGCCCAACAAGGCGTGCATAAACTTTGGGTAGCCACAACTATGCCGGGTTATGACGATACACATATACCGGGCAGAGTCCCCCCGCTTGCCGTGCCGCGCGAAAATGGCGCATACTTCCGTCGAACATTTCAGGCGGCATTAGCCACCGCCCCCGATATGCTCATCATTACCAGTTTTAATGAATGGCTCGAAGGTTCGCAAATAGAGCCCAGCATCAGTTATGGCGATTTCTACCTGAACTTAGCGCACGAGCTAATATCAACCGCCGCCCAACCGACGGCAACGGCAACTCCCACCCCCGTGCCGCCATCGCCAACACCCACTGCCACAACACCGCCAACAGCTACCGCTACCGCCACCGCCACACCAACGGTTACACCAACACCAAACCCAAACCCATATATTTCCGCCATTCGCCGGGCGTTATTGTACAGATGGCGTCTTCATATTTACCTGAGGCAGTTTAGACGGTTCTTCTGATAACATATAGAGACACCCAAATTGGGCGTCTCTACAGAAATGAAAACGTGGCGACAACTATTCAGGGGAAAAACCGTAGGGGCGGCTCGCGAACCGCCCCTACCCCCTTTGTACTTCGTTCAGATTGCAGAAAGAAATCAAAACCTCACCGAATATCAATCGCTACTCGCTTGTCTCAGCCTTCGCTGGTCATAATGAACAGCGGTTTCATCTCGAAACTTTTGTAGAACGGACGCAGACGTTCGGTATTGTAGTGTTTTTTCACATCCACCACTTTTGAAGTGCTGGTAACCACGTCCACCGGCACATCATCATACCGACCGTTTTTCAGCACCACCAGCCGACCGTGAATCCCTTTCAAAATTAAATCGAGCGCCAGATTACCATACGCCATCGGCACAATAGAGTCGATGGCATCGGGGTTGCCGGAACGCACCAGATACCCCAACCGCTGGTTGATGACATTCACCCGCTGCCCGTTGTTGAATTTCGGCGACAATTTTTTCAACCGCGCCGATACCATCTCGCCGATACCGCCCAGTTTGGCGTGCCCGAACATATCGCGTTCCATATCTTTAAAAACCATCTCGCTGCCTTTGAATTTCGCACCCTCCGAAACCAGCACCACCGCATAATGGCTCGGATTTTTGTTGCGGTCATGCACCAGCAATTCGGTCAATTGCTCCATATCGAATTCGTGTTCGGGGATGACACAGCGATTCGCCGCGCCCGCCATCGTGGGCAGCATGGCGGTAAATCCGGCATACCGTCCGAAAACTTCCAGCACCAAAAACCGCTCGTGCGACCCGGCAGAGGTTCGCAGGGCGTTTGTCATTTCGATGGTGCGCGTCACGCAGGTGCTGAACCCGATGCAGTAATCGGTGCCGGGCACATCGTTGTCCATCGTTTTGGGGATGGCAACCACTTTCACGCCTTCCTGATACAGCCGCACCGCGTAACTCAGCGTATCATCGCCGCCGATGGGAATCAGGTAATCAATGCCCAGAAAGTCGAGATTTTTCAGCACTTCGGGCGTCAAATCGTTCACATCATCTT
>JALVZI010000603.1 GCA_027022125.1 Anaerolineae bacterium
CAATGCCGCCGCCGGGCACGGCGCTGCCGTATCGCCGAGCCGCCATAACGGCGCCCAGAGCATCGCCCGCCAGAGCAGCCGCGCGGCTTCGAGCGGCAAGGGGTTGGACGGGTCGAGGTTGAAGGTGTCGGGGCGGCGGCTGAAGGTGTCGAAGGCGATGGCGAAACTGACGCGGCGGGGGAAATCGGTGTGGCGGTTGGCGGCAAAACCGTCATCATACTCAAATTGCAGGGCGAGATGGGTGGGCTGCAGCAACCGGACGGGGGTGCGGCGGAAGGCGTAATTGATGCGCAGCACATCGAACCACCAGAAAACGGGGATACCGGCGGCGAGATAATCGCGGGTGCGGCGGCGAAATTCGGCGGGCGTGATGGGGGAGAGTTGGATTTCGTGGGCGATGCGGGAGCCGTCGGGCAGGGTGACCATCACATCGGTGCGGCGGCGGGTGCGAATGGGGGTCTCGGTGTGCAGGAAGGCGGCATCGCGCCAGAAAAAATCGCGTTTCAGCCAGCGAATGAGCGCATGTTTGGCAGCCAGATGGGCGGGCGATTCGGCATAGGGACAGGGGTGGTCGGGCGTGCCGAGCCGGTGGAAGAAATGCGCATGAACGGGGAAGCCGCGGCGGATGAACGCGCGGCGAATGGACAATTCGCGGCGGCAAACGGGGCAGATGTATGTCCGCTCGGGACTGGCGTCTTTGATGAGCGTGAGGGCTTCGGTCTCGGCATCAAGGGCTTCAAAAGGCATATTTCACCTCCCGTATCAGGTTACAGTTGGAACAAATTTTCAGTCCACAGATGACACCGATAAACACAGATTTTCACAGAAAAAAAGAAAAATCAGTGTTTATCTGTACCCGCAGGGCATAATAATGTAAATCTGTGGACTATTTTCACTTCACTTGAACATTGTTTCGCTTATCCCGAACTCAAATTTCAAAAAAAATCAGTGGAAATCCGCATAATCCGTGTGCTATTCTTTTCCCCCATCATTGCAGCAGTTTCTTCCACACCGGCGACAGTTCCGCAAGCGTGGCGACGGGATAGCGGCGCAGCGATGCCGCGCGTCCGAGACGGTGCAGGACAGCGGCGATGGTGCGGCGGATATTCTCGCGGCGTTTTTTCCCGGCGCAGACGAATAGCACGCTGAACGCCGGCGGCGCATCGAAACGCAGACGGAACAACTCGGCGCCATACTCGCCGCGGTAGCCTTCATAGGCACGCAGTTTGCGGGCGATGGCAGTCAACGGTTCCGAACCGGTGTCGGCTTCGATGAAAACCAGCCGCTGTTTGCCGTCGGCGCGGCGGAGAACCGCCAGCCCGTCGGGAACCACCGGCAGGCGTTCGCCGGTATCGGGTGCGGGGACGCGGTCGAAATTGCCCGCGCCGCGAAAAGTATGCTCGCCGCGATAATCGGCGAGGGTCACTGCGGCGGCGCGCAGCGCCAGCAGCAGCGCGGTGTGAGATTGTGCCAGCAGGCGGAAATGGGTCGGCGGGGCGGGGGGCAGTCCGGCGCGAGTGAAAGTTGCCGGCGAAATGTCTGCGCGTGCCGCCAACATTTTTTTGCCGGCGGCGGTCAGCGCATAAAGCCGGTGGGTGCGCGGCGCGGGCTGCCACGCCAGCAGCAATCCGTGTGCCGTCAACTGCCGAAGTCGTTTCACCCGGTACGAGGCATATCCGCGCGCCCAGTTGGTACCGTGCGGGGCGAAAAAGAGCACTTCCAACTCCCGCGACGATAAAAACGGGGTGCGCCCGACGGCGGTCAGCAGGGCGACATCCCGCTCGGTCAGATAGAGACGTTCAGTGCCAGTCATCGGTCGGTACCTCCGGGTCGGAGAAATTTCCGGCAAGCAGTTGCCGGTGGCGGCGCGCCAGTTCGGCGGCGACGGCGGCGCGGGGGCGTCCGTGGCGGCGCAGCACCTTCGCCAAAATTTCAGACACGTCGGTGGTCGCCGGCATTGGGGCGAAAACCGTGTGCACCAGCCGCGCCGGGGCGATACTGTGCCGCAGAAAGAAGCGGCGGTCGGGCAACTCCTGAACTTTTTGGCGGTACTGCGGCAGGGCGTCGGCGTAATTGTACAGGTCGCGGTCGCCCGTCGCCCGCTGCCGGCGGGTCAACAGCGGCGAAATATGGAACAGGTGGGGAGCCAGCAGTTCAGCCTGCCGGGCAGACAGCCGAAATGCAGCCAGCGTGCGGATATTGTTCAGCACCGTGCCGCTCATCACCGGCGACAGCGCGTACAGCCCCTGTGTCACCAGCAGCAACGACGCCCCGAAACCGGCGCGTTCGGTGAGCAGACGTTCCAGCGCGGCGGTCGGATACCGCTGGAATTCATCGGCGACGATGAGCAGCGGGGGGTGGGCGGCGTTTTTCCGGCGATGCGCCAGTCGGGCATCGGTGAGCGCCAACAGCATTGCCGCTGCCAGATAAGCGCCGTCGGCGTGCAGGGCATCCACGGTCAGCGGGGCGAGCCACAGTGCCCGCGGGAGACGCAGGAAGGCATCCACATCGAGCGTCGATTGGCGCTGCCCGAAGATGAGCGCCGGTTCGCCGGATTGAAAAATGCCGAAACGGTTGGTGGTCGATTCGGTGCGCTCGCGCCAGCGGGTATCGGACATGGCGGCGGCATCGGTCAGCCAGCGGTGCAGGACGGGCAAATGTGTCACGCGGCGGGCAATATGCGCGCGAAAAGGCTTGCTGCGCAGAAAAATGTTGATTTCCGCCGCTGTCCAGCCGGTGGCGGACAGCGCCCAAGCGGTGTGAAAGAGCACATCGCGGAAACGGGTGGCGGCAGTCAGGTCGCCGGCGAAAAAGATGTCGGTGGCGACATTGGTCAGGCGGCGGGCGCAGTCGGCGGGGGTTTCGCCGGGCAGGGGCTGCAGCAGGTTCCAGCCGGGAACGAAATCTATGCCGGGGATGAGGGGGAAGACGGCAGCGGCAGGATAATCGCGCAGAATGCCGTCTGCCAGCAGGCGGTGAACCAACGCGGCGTGGGGGTCGATGACCAACAGCGAGCGGTCGGATTGCTGCGCCGCCCACAGCGCGGCAAGAGTGGATTTACCGGTTTGAGTGCTGCCGACGATGAGCGTATGCCCGCGGGTTTCGGCAGGAGAGAGGGTGAGTGGGCTGCCGTCGGCGGTGAAGCCGAGCAGGGTGTCGGCGAAGGGGTCGGCGGGCAACAGGCGGTCGGCGGGGGTGAACAGGGTATGCAGCAGGGCGCGCAGCACGCGGGTAAAATGGGGATGGTGATGTTGCAGACAGATGTGGACAGACATCAGGAACCAAAATATCAGAAAGGCGTTGATCAACAGAAATGGCAACCATGGCGAGAAGCCGGGTTCGATGAGATGAGGACGGGGATGCAGCAGCACGGGCAGGGTGATTTTGGTGAATACCACCAGCAGGAGCAGCGGGCTGAGCGGGTAGAGTCCGCACTGCATCAGTTTATCGCGGGCGGGATTGGCTTCCGGCAGCCGGTGTTCGGGTGGCAGATGTCGAAAATCCATAAAATACCTCCGGTGGGTGTTGAAAAGGTATAACAGTCGGGGTTAGAAATGCTGCACGCCGGCGCCAAAAAATGGCGATTACGCGACGGATGCGCCGAAAATGCGCCCAAACGCGGTGGACGATGACAGCGCAGGTCACAGCGCACTTTTGGCGGGTCAACAGCGCAGGGTTGCGGTGACGGGCAGCGGACGAGATGAGGCGGCTATTGAGTGTGTCTGCCAACGCGGGCAAGTCGGCGGCATAGACTGTCCAGCAGTGAGAGCCTCTTTCTGCCACGCGATTGAGCAGCCGGCGCAGTTCAGTTTCGGTAATCAATTCGGTGTGTTGAGCAGCAAAAAATGTCATTCTTCCTCCAAAATCAGTATTAACGCCGGTTGCCATTCAAATGCTGCTGTGCGCACCCACCGTGCAGCGTTGCGGCGGCGCTAAAACGAGTCGAACAAATCATTGAGCATATTTTCGATTTCCGCGTCTTCCGGTGATGTGGCCGGTGTCATCGCATTGTCAGCGCCGGAGATGAGCGCCGTTCGCAGCAATTCGCCACGTTGGGCAGGTGGCGCGGCAGCGATGTTTTCCAGCAAATCGCGCAGTTCGGGCGGGTCAATGCCGGGTCGAAAACGCAATCCGAAGCGATAGTATTTTCCGGGTGATGGTTTTCTACCGGATTTACCCTGTTTCCCAGCCATAAGGTGCTCCCATTTTTTGTGGCACGAAAAATAAATGGCTCATTTTCTATGCCACGAAAAATCAATCTTTGAATATCGGAACACAGATAGCGCGAATATGACGGATTCACTCAAACAGAAGAAAATCAGCGCGAATCAGTGTCATCAGCGTTATCTGCGTTCCATCCTTTCATCCATCCAGAAAACCGTTTCGCCGGGCGAGTTTTGCCAGCCCGCGGGCATTAGCACGGACTGGATTTGGCAGAAACTCGGCGGAGGGAAAGAGTGTCAGCAGTTTTTGGCGCAAACCGATGGACCCGCCACCGGTGAGCAGCACCCGCCAGCTCCGCCCGCCGGCCAGTGTGCGTTCCAAAAAACGGACAACATCGCTTGCCAGCGTATCCCGCGCTTGCCGGGTAATGGACGTAACATCGACCTCATCCCCATTGACAAACACTGTGGCCTTTTTACCGTCATTCAACCGACGAATAAGCGTGTCGGCGGCGGTCAAATCGAGCTGAATGCCATAATGGTGTTCCAGCAATGCGGTCAGACGTTCGGCGGCGCGGCGCATGCCGAGGGTATCTCCGCCGGTGTAACGCTGACTGATTTGCCCGTTTTGCACCACCAGCACATCGAGGGTGTTGAAGCCCTGGTCGATAACCAGCGTGGGGGCTTTGAGGGCGGCTGCGCCTTTCACCCACTGCCCGGCGGTATCCATGCCCCAGTCGAACCAACCGGCAACAGGCTGGGGGATGGTCGCCCGGACTGTGACAATCGACAATCGGGTGTCGGCGCCATCCACCGCAAAATGATGGGTTCTGACCAGCCAGTCGCGGATTTTCCGTTCGACGGCGCGGGCATCGTTTCGGCGTTGCAAAACCGTCACGGGGAGCGCCAGCACCAATGCCAGCCGGTGTTCGCCGGTTCCGGTGAGTCTGAACAGCGCGGCGTAGAGTGCGGCGCGGAGTTCGGGGCTGTCGGTGAAGCGGCCGAAATCCATACGGTGGATGGGACGGGTGTAACGGTCGATATTTGCGCCGACCAGATATTGGGTGTCATCGAAGGTGACGGTCAGCGGGCGGGCGGTGGTGCGGGAGCGGGTGACACCGGCGAGCGACAAGCCGGTGGTGATGTCGGTACCGAGCCCGACGGCGGCGGGGAGCGCAACCGTGTTTATCTCGGAACCGTGTACTTCGGCAAGTTTGAGACTGCTGAAACCGGGGTCAACGCCGATTTTGCGGGTGGGAATTTCCTTCATTAAATTGAACCTCCTTACATTAAGTATGGGTTTACTGCAATTCATTGCAGTGACATACGTGATTGACAATGGCATATAATCCTGATAGAATATAGGTACAATTGTACATCTGTATGAGGCGGAATTATATGCAAATAATGATTGACACCTCCGTGATTATCGCCGTCATCGCCAACGAACCGTCCAGAGAAAAATTGATTGAGGCAACCTTCGGCGCGGAACTTTTGGCACCGATGTCGGTACACTGGGAGATCGGCAACGCATTTTCGGCAATGTTGAAACGCGGGCGAATATCTTTGGAACAAGTTTTATCTGCGCTGGAAGTCTATCGCAGCATTTCGTTACGATTGGTGGATGTTGAGCCGGTGGAGAGCATAAGAATAGCCGACCGGCTGAACATTTATGCGTATGATGCCTATTTGATACGCGCGGCGGAAAAATATCGTGTACCTTTGTTGTCATTGGACAAAGGTTTATTGGCAGCCGCGGAACGATACCATATTCCGATTTTAAAGGTGTGACGGAGTAAAAAGATGAGAGTGTATACCTATTCAGAGGCTCGGCAGCAGTTAGCGTCACTGTTGAAAATGGCAGAACGTGAAGGCGAGATTCGCATTCGCAAACGGAACGGACAAGTTTTCTCGGTGAAGTTTGTGGAACCACAAACGTCTCCGTTGGACGTGCCCGGCATTGACCTTGATTTGAGTGTTGAGGAC
>JALVZI010000604.1 GCA_027022125.1 Anaerolineae bacterium
GCATCAAACCTCGGCGGTGGATGCCGCCGGTTATGGCACGCTCACTTCGGTGGGTGGGCACGCCCGCACGGTGGAATTTCTGCCGCAAATTGTCGGCGAAAACGTGTTGTATGCCACCGGCGGCATTCAGGAAAGTAATCACGTGCCCGTTACCGTGACCACCGGCTATCCCGATATTGTCACCGTGACGCTTTCGCCGGTGGCGGTGCGGGCGGATGGCGTTTCGCCGTTCACCGTAACACTCACTGCGGTGACGGATGCTTTCGGCAATCCCATCGCGGCTGGAACCCCGCTGACGGTCACTGTGCCGTCGTTCCCGCCCATCAGTGCGGCGGGCGTTTATACCGGCGGTGTGATGACAGTGGTGATGACCGCCAACACGCACGCAGGGGTTTATCCCATTCAGATTTTCGGTGAAGGGCATCAGGCTGCCACGGTCAATGGCGATGATACCATCACTTTTCTGCCGGGTCCCCCGGCACGGGCGGTGGTCACTGCCAGCCCCACCGAAATTCCCGCCGATGGTGTCAGCACGGCACAATTGCTGGTATCGGTGGAAGACGAGTTTTTCAATCCGGTGGCGGATGGTACGCCCATCACCGTGACCACATCGCTGGGCACAATTTCCGGGGCGGGAATAACCCTAAACGGACAGATAACCCGCACACTGGTTTCCACCCCGACACTCGGCACGGCGGTTTTTGCTGTTTCCGCACCGAATGGCGATTTGTTCACCACCGGCGATACGGTTGATTTTGTGGTCGGTGCGCCGTCGGTGGCGTGGCTGGATGCAACCCCCGCCAATGTGGTCGCCGATGGGGTCTCCGTTTCACAACTGGTTTTCACCATCAAAGATAGCGCGCTGTTCGATACCGGTCTCGGTGGCACGGCGGTCATCACCGCCGACCATGGCACGTTGGTGCCGACCACCACCATCGTCAGCGCGGGGGTGTTCACGGTGGGATTCACCAGCGATATGACCGTCAGCACGGTGGGGCTGGATGTGACATTCAACGGCACACCGATGACGCTCGCCGGAGATACCCTGCGCCAGATTCCGGGTATCCCCACTTCCGCCGCCATTTCTTCCACCGTGAGCACACTGCACGCCGGAGAAGATGAACGCGCCGATTTGACCGTCACTATTTTGGATGACCGCGGACGCCCCATTATTGACGGTTCGGTGGTAACGGTGACAACTTCCATCGGTAATGTGCTGTCGAACACCACCACAACCCTAAACGGGCAAGTAACCCGCGTACTCACTCCCGGTGGGGAAGTCGGGACGGTGGTATTCACTGTTACAGTGGAAACGCCGTGGGGAGATGTGGTGACGCTCGCACCGGCGGCAGACCCCGTGCAGATTGTCGCCGGCAGATTGGCGAGCATCGTGGTGCATCCCACCAGTCCGCTAGATGTGACAGCGGGGAACGGAGTCACACTCATTGCGGTGGGATATGACGCTTTCGGCAACGACACCGGACAGCGGAATTTCAGTTGGCGGTACTGGTCGGGGTCGTGCCCGGTAGATTTGGAATACTGCGTCAGTCAGCCCGGCAACGGCGATGGTGTGCTCTCCGGCACGGTGGTTTCCACCAGCCCGCTGGTGTTGAGTAATGCCGTGTTCACCGGCACATTGGCGGGTGCGGTGGGCATCAAAGCGTACACCGGCACAATTTTCAGCGATATGCTCGATGTGACGGTGCATCCCGGCGCACCGACAACTGCCACCGTCACGGCAAATCCGAAAACAATTTATGTCGGTGCGCCGGGATGCACCGTCACAT
>JALVZI010000605.1 GCA_027022125.1 Anaerolineae bacterium
CGTTCCATCAGCGGCACGCCCCCCGCCGCCGAAATCAGATCGCGCACCGCCCAACTGGCGCGCACATCGTACAAAATTTTCGCGCCGGGATAGCGTTCCAGAAAATACTCGCCCATCAGCGCGGTCAGAAAATCGCCGGAAACGAATTGCCCGCGGTCGTCAATGGTGAAAAAGCGGTCGCCGTCGCCGTCAAACGCAAAGCCGATGTCCGCACCATCTGCCACCACCCGTGCCTGCAATTCGGCGCGGTTTTCGGGCTGCAACGGGTCGAGTCCGTGATTGGGCAAATTGCCGTCCGGTTCCAGATAGAGTCCGGTTAAATGGACGGGCAATTTTTCATACACCCGTTTCAGGCTGGGACCCACCATCCCGTTGCCCGTATCGGCGATGACTTTCAGCGGTTTCAGCGCGTCAATATCCACCAGCGACAGCACATATTCCACAAATTCCTCACTCAAATCCATCTCGGTGATAGTGCCTTTTTGGGTGGGCATCGGCGCGAAATCATCATTCTGCACGATGCGCAGCAGGTCTTTGATGCCCTCTTCGCCGCTGAGCAGTTGCGGCATTTTGCGCACCATTTTGAATCCGCCATATTCTTTCGGGTTGTGTGATGCCGTGACCATCATACCAGCGAAGCCGAGTTTGGCGCAGGCGAAATAGTATTGGTCGGTGCTGACCATACCGATATTGATGACATTTGCCCCCTGGTCGGTCAGTCCGCGCATCACGTCTTCTGCCAGCGACGGGCTGGACAGACGCATATCGCGCCCGACGATGACCGTTTTGGGCTGCAAAAAGGTGGCAAACGCCCGCCCGATGGCATACGCGACGTCTTCGTTCAATTGGGTGGGGTAAATCCCCCGAATATCGTAAGCTTTGAAAATTTTTGGGTCAACGTTCATGGTTTTGTCCTTTGTTGTTTGTCATTTGTCATTGGTCGTTTGTCATTTGTAACTACTCAGGTGAGACGGGAAAAACGCCCTTCGATACGCGGTTCGCGCAGCGAACCGCTACTCAGGATGCGTTTTTCCCTGCCGATTTCATCCCAAGTAGCCCGCAGGGCGTATCGGAGAGTGAAATCGGTACACGATACCACTGTACGGTGAGCAGTTATCATTCGTCATTCGCTATTCGTAATTCGTTATTCGCAACTCGCTATTCGGCAGCTTTTTCCAGCAGCGACAGTGTTTTTTCTTTGCCCACCAGTTTGGCAAATGTACCGAACCGCGGACCGCGTTCCTGCCCCAGCAACACTTCATAAAACGCGCTGAAAATCTGTTTCGGTTCCACACCGAATTGGCGCGCCACATCGAAAGGCAGCGTTTGCAGTTCGCGTTCGTCATCGCCGTCATACGCCGCAACCAGTTCTTTCAGCGCGGTGAACCACGTTTTTTCGGTGTCGGTGGCGGGGCGATACGTTTTGTTCGGCAGGATGAAATCGCGGTAGTAGTTGAGGCTTTTGCTCACCAAATCGCCGATGGTGTCGCGGTAATCGGCGGCGGTGGGGTCGTATCGTTCCAAAAATTCCACCACCAGCGCGGGGTCATCCGTACCCAGCCCGGAAACCAGATTGTTGATGAGCGAGAAGTTAATGGACGTGTTGAAAGTCGGGACGGATTGCCCGCGATTGAAAATGTGCCACACGGCGGTGTCCGGTTTTTTCTCATCAGCGATGGTGGGATAGCGGCGCAGTTCTGCCAGATAGTCGTCCACCGTGCGCGGAACCATTCCCCAGAAAAGGCGTTTCGCTTTTTTGGGATTTTGGAAGAGGAAATAGAGCAAACTTTCCAGCGGGGCGTACCCCGTCCACGTGTCCACCGTGAGTCCTTTTCCCACACTTTTTGATATTTTCTTGCCTTCTTCATCCAAAAAGAGTTCATAGAAAAAACCGTTGGGCGGTTGTTTGCCCATCACGCGGGTAATTTTGCCCGACAGTTTGGCAGATTCGATTAAATCTTTGCCGTACATTTCATATCCGACATCATAACTGAACCAGCGCAGCGCCCAATCCACTTTCCAGCCGACTTTGGCGTGCCCGTTGAGCACGGATGCCGTGCCGTGATGCCCGCAGCCCGGCATATCACCGACGGGTTTGTCGCAGACATAGTCCACCGTGTTGTTTTCGGGGTGGTAGCCGGTGACGCGGGTGGTGTAAATGCGCCCGCAATTTTCGCAGATGGGCATAAACGGCGACCAATCGGCGCGTTTGTCTTCTCGCAGGGTGGGCAGAATGATTGCCAGCACGTCATCCACTTTTTGCAGCAAAATGCTCAATCCAGCGTTAAAATCGCCGCGGGTGTATGCCTGCTGCGAACTCTGCAACTCGTAATCGAAGCCGTATGCGTTCAGAAACTCGCGCAGTTTGTTGTTCATATGGGCGCTGTAACTCTCGCAGCAGCCAAAGGGGTCGGGGATGTGGCACAACGGCTTGCCGAGATGTTCTGCCAGCATTTCTTTTTGCGGCATATTGAGCGGCACTTTGCGCAGTCCGTCCATATCATCGCTGAACGCGACCAATCGCGTTTGCCAGCCGGTCAGGTACTCAAACGCGCGGCGAACCCACGTGGTGCGCGCCACCTCGGCGAAAGTGCCGATGTGCGGCAGTCCGCTGGGACCGAATCCGGTTTGAAAAACGACGGGCGCGTCGGGCTGGGTGCGGTATCGGCGCTGCAAGCCGGACGCTTCTTTATGGGGCCAGGATTTGTAGTTTGCCATAATAGCCTCGGGGGTGTGGGAGTTTAAGGTTTCAGGTTCAAGGTTTCAGGTTCAAGGTTTCAAGTTCAAGGTTCAAAGTTGCAGGGTAGCAGAGTAGCAGGGTTGCAATTAGCAGTCAGTTGTCAGTTTAAAGTTCAAGGTTGCAGGGTTGCAGTGTTGCAGTGTTGCAAGTTTCACGTTTCACGCATCACGCAATACAAATCACCAATCTCCAATAGCCAATCTCTAATCTCACTCTTTCACTTCCCCTATCTCAATACCCTTCGATGGTTTTGTTTGGATATTATGCACGAAAATACCATTTGAGCCAATTTTAGGCGGAATGTGTCGCCATTTTTTGATTTGCCAGCAGGGTTATCGCCAAAATGGAAACCAGCAGCGCGCCCACAATGCCGAAAGCCCGTTCGATGCCGATTTGGTCGGCGATACCGCCGAGCGTGAGCGGCAACAGAAACACCGCTGCGCCCGTGCCGATGGTTATGCGTGCGCTGGCAATATCCGCGCGGTGGGGAACCGTGCCCATCGCCAGCGACAGCGCGAGCGGGTAAAAGTTGGCAATACCGAACCCCAAAATGAAAAGCCCGCCCACGGTGACGATGGTCGGTGTGGGCAGCCAGAACGGGAAAAACCCGATGGATGCCAACCCGACAGCGGCAATCAGCAGGATTTGCGCGCTGAAACGGTGTGCCAACCGGCTGGCAGAAAATCGCGCCAGCACCGCCGCCGCAAAAAATGTGCTCATCAGCGAAACGGCAACGGTTTTGGAAAGTTCGGGGTCAATTTGCAGAAATTCTGCGCCCCAAAACGCCACACACCATTCTGCCGCCACTCCGAAAAAAAGCACCAGCCAATATAACCAGAAGGTCAGCGGCAGTTTTTTCCCCGCCGGGGCAGGTGTGTCGGCGGGATGGCGCGGCTGGGTGGTAATGGGAATGTGCCGCGTGCGCCATACCACAAACAGAAAACTGCCGGCAATAATCCACAGTGTACTGCGCCAACCCAGCCCCCATTGCACAAACAAGCCGATGAACAGCGGTTCGAGTGTGACCGACAGGCTGGCGGCGATGTTCGCTTCGGTGAGTGAAACGGTGCGAAAACGGGGATGGTGGTCGGCGATGGCGGCTTGCACGATGATGAACATCACCCCGCCGAAAAAAACCATCACCCACGCGGCGGCAATGGTGAAAATAGCCGCTTTCGCCAGCGCCAGCAGTATCATTCCAGCAGCCATTCCCGCGCCGCCACCGAGCCACGCGGCGCGCCGCCCCCACTGTCCGGCGATGCGGTCGGCGAAAAAGCCGGAAGTGACCACTCCCAGCGCAAACAGGCTAAAATGCACGCCCGCCATAGTGTAATTGAGATGCAATTCGGCGCGCAGAAAGGGCATCAGTGGTCCCAAAACCGCTTCGACATACGCAAAATAGGCTATCATACCGTATGATAGCCAAGTGAAGGGGTCGCGCCGGAAAACCGTGTGTGATGCAGGCATTTAAGCGGATTCCGGTTGCCAGTCGCCTTGAATTTCTTTCACCTTTTGGATGAATTTTTCGGGCAGCGGGATGGTTTTTCCCGTTTCATAATCGAAGAAAACCTGAACACTTTTGCAAATGGCAACCAGCCGCCCGTCTTCGGTTTCGATGCGGTAGTGTAAATCGAAACTTTTATTGCCCAGTCGGGTGACGCCCATCCCGATGACCAGCGTTTCGCCGAAATGTGCGGGGCTTTTGTAACTGCAGGTGGCTTCTGCCAAAATGAGTGTCAATTCTCGCAGCGAATGCACCCCCATCGCATCGAAAAAATAGGCGATGCGGGCATTTTCCAGATAGGTGAAATATACGGCGTTGTTAACGTGTCCCAGCGCGTCCAGTTCGCCAAAAGTGACGGTATGCCGGAAGCGGTACGGGTAATCTTGTGCGGACATTGGTGTTCCTTTCTGCAAAATTTATCAAACTTATTGAAACTTTTTGTTTGACCGGATTTCCGCATCAAATTAACGCGAATTTCTCAAATTTAAGCATAAAATCTGTGAAATTCGTGAAAATTCGATGCAAAAAAGAGAGAAGCGTAAAAGTTTCATTTAGTTCATCGCAAAAGTATAGCGCAAAAACAGAAAAAAGGCGAAGGAGAATGTTCTCCTTCGCCTGAAAAATGGCGGTTAGTTGCCCTGACCGCCGCCGGCTGCCGGTGCGGGGGAGGCGGTATCCACGGTGGGCATTATGCCCGGTCCGGGGATGACCAGTGTCGGTACAGTGCCCTCCGGCGTGAAGATGAGTTTGTCGGTGCTGTTGAGCGCGTCGGCATTGGCTTGGATTTGTTGCAGCAGCAGGTAGCCATCGGTGCCATACAGTTCAGCCAGCGTTAATTGCGGCGCGAGTTCGGCGCGGGCTTTTTCCAGCGCGGCTTGTGCCGCCACTTGGTTGATTTCCACATCCTTCTGCGCGGCAAACAGGTCATTCGATTTTTGCGCTTCGATGACGGCGCGTTCCGCTTCCACTTTCGCCAAGTCGTTGGCGAGATTCGCCTCGATGACTGCTTTTTGCGCCAGCGTGCGTTCTTTTTCCAATTCTGCCAGCGTTATCTGCTGACGGGTCTGTTCCTGAATCCGGCTCTGTTCCACCCGAATTTCGCCTTCCTGCCGGGCTTGCTCCGCCAGCGCTTCCGCGTCGGCGCGGAGTTTATCCTGCGCGGCTTTTTCCGTTTGCAGACGGCTCTGCACAATGGCATCTAGCGCGGCTTGCACTTCCGGCGAAAGGATGACTTCTGGCACAACCAAGTTTTGCACGTTCAACCCCAGATTTTCTGCCATACCGTTCAATTCATCGTCAATACAGTTACGCAATTCGTCGCGGGCGGTGCCGATGATGTTGTCATCGAAATTGCGGTCGCCCACACAGACTTTCATCGCTTGCTGGGCGAGGTCATCCACGCGCATTTTTGCCAAATCGTCATTCAGAAAAACCTCTTTATATTGCGCCCACAGGTTTTGGATTTTGTCTTTTTCGGTGGCATTGGGGCGGAAAATATCGCCGCTGACGGTTAAACCGATGCGCTGTTTGTCTTTGGTGATGATTTCCGGGTCGGTGACGGAAAACGGGATAGCGTGGGTTGAAATGCGCTGCAATTCCACATACAAACCTGCGTCGCTGTAAACGCCGGGACCCACCACATTTTTAATTTCGCCGCTTTCCAATTGCACGCCAACTTCTTGTGCATCTACCTTTTCAAAAAAGTAGAAAAACTGGCTTGAAAACGACAGCAGTAGCCCGATGATGATAACTGCCACCACCACGATAATCAATGTGCTGGCACGTCCGAGTAATTGTTTCATTTTTTCTCCTCCTGATGGATGATAGATATTTTTCGGAGACCGGTGGGGAGTTTCAGCCTCCGTTTGGTTGAGAGGGTTTGTCGGGGCAAAGT
>JALVZI010000606.1 GCA_027022125.1 Anaerolineae bacterium
CTAGCGGGAACGACCCCATGCCGCCATCGCATATAATGATCACTAACACTTAAATCACCTCGCCGGTGTACACCGCAATGCCCGGTTCTTCCAGCACTTCGCGCGCGGCGGCATCCGCCAGCGATTCGCCCCACTCCACCCGCCCGCCGGGTATCGCCCACTGACCGGGCATCGGCGGGTCGCGGCGTTTCACCAGCAGAATCCGTTTTTCCGGCGATACAACCAGCGCCCCCACCGCCGGAATGGGGTATCGGTGTGCGTTCATAGCCACTCCTTTTCGGTATGGTTCGTTGTCCCCGAAATTGCTTTGACAAATTTTACGCTTTTGCCAACGATTTTCGTGAAACGTGAGGCGTGAATTGTGCATCCCCTTACTTCTTACTCCCTGCTTCTTGCTTCCTGACCCGAAAATGTTATGTCGAAAAATGGCTGCTGTCAAGCCGCGAACACGGTTCTTTATTTTGCGATTTGCCCAAAATGTACTAAACTGCATCTCATACATTTTTATGTGTGAAAAACCCCTTTACTTCCGGTTGCAAAATCTATCAGAAATGAGGTTTTGAATATGCTCGACCCGAAAAGCCCGATTGCGTGGCGATTTGCCCAAATGAATGAGCGCTTTGCCAGCGCAAAGGCACAAGGTTTATATCTGTACCAGCAAGAAGCCGAAAAAATTGACGGGATGCACGTTACCATTAACGGGCGCGAAATGCTGCAATTTGCGTCATATTCATATTTGGATTTGCTCGGACATCCCAAAATTGATGCTGCCGCCATCGAAGCCGTCGAGCGGTACAGCAGCGGCACGCACGGCGTGCGCATTCTGGCGGGAACTATCCCCCTGCACACCGAACTGGAACGCACCATCAGCGAATTTAAACACACCGAAGCAACGATGGTTTATTCCAGCGGATTTGTGACCAACTATTCCACCATCGCCGCGCTGGTGGGTCGAAATGATGTGGTCATTTCCGACAAATTGAACCACGCCAGCATTGTGGACGGCTGTTTGATGTCTCGCGCGAAATTTGTGCGGGTGGCACACAACGATATGGCGGCGCTGGAAAAAGCGCTGGCGAGCGTGCCGCCCGGCAAAGGGAAACTGGTTGTCGCCGATGCGGTGTTCAGTATGGACGGCGATATTCTCAACCTGCCGGAAGTGGTCGGCTTGTGCAATAAATATGAAGCCCTGCTAATGGTTGATGAAGCGCACTCGGTCGGCGTTATCGGCGAAACGGGGCGCGGTATCGAAGAGTATTTCGATTTGTACGGCGGCATCGACATCAAAATGGGCACGCTCAGCAAAACCATCCCCAGTGTGGGCGGCTATGTTTCCGGCAGTGAGGAACTCATCACCTACCTGAAACACGCATCGCGGGCATTCATTTTCTCGGCGGCGCTACCCCCCGCACAGACCGCCGCCGCCAAAGCCGCCTTCGAGGTAATTTTGGAAGAGCCGGAGCGTGTGAAACGCTTGCAACGCAATGTTGAGCATTTTCTGACCGGCTTGAAAGCACGCGGGTTCGACACCCTCAACTCCGTGACGCCGATTGTCCCCATCATCGCCGGGGATGACGAGCGGGCGTGGCTGATGGCGAAACTGTCGCAGGAGCGTGACATTTTCGTGCTGCCGGTTGTTTCGCCTGCCGTGCCGAGCAATCTGGCACGCCTGCGAGCCAATGTCACCGCCGGACACACCATCGAAGAGATTGACCGCGCGATGGACGTTTTCGCCGAGGTGGCGAAAGAAGTTGGGGTGCTGTGAAGTTGGTCATTTGTCATTTGTCATTCGCCGACTCGTTGAATCGCTGAGCCGTATTTCGTATTGCGTGAAACGTGAAACGTGAGGCGTGATGAGTGATGAGTGAGAAGGGATAGAGATAGGGATAGGGATAGAGAAAGTGAGCAGGTGAGATTTGCTACCCTGCCACCCTGCAACCTTGCTACCCTGAAACCTTGAACCTTGAACTCCCTCCGACTTTGGACTTGAAACATTAGACTTTGGACTGATTGCGAACCTTGAAACCAAAACCCGGTGAAACAAACCTTTTCTACAGCGAAAAAATCCTGAATCTGGCGCACCGCGGCGCGCGGAAACAAGCGCCGGAAAACACGCTGCCGGCGTTTCGGCTGGCGGCGGAACTCGGCGCGGATGGCATCGAGTTGGATGCTCAACTGTCGAAAGACGGCACGGCGGTCATCATTCACGATTTTACGCTGGACAAAACCACCGACGGGCACGGGCTGGTGCGCGATTTTTCGCTGGCGGAATTGAAGGCACTCGATGCCGGCAGTCATTTTTCGCCGGAATTCGCCGGAACGCCCATCCCCACACTGGAAGAGGTTTTCGCCGCGCTGGGACCTGTGCTGCTCATCAATGTCGAACTGAAATCGAATGCACTGCGCGATAACGGGCTGGAGGCAGAGGTCATCCGTCTGATTGAGAATTTCAATTTGCAGGATAGAGTCATCCTTTCCTCTTTCAACCCCTTCGCGCTGAACCGCGCCTATCGCCTGAACCCGCGCATCAAACGGGGCTATCTGTGGGCGACCGATTTGCCGCTGCTGCTGCGCTGGAAACTTTTCCGCCCGCTGGCGCACGAAGATATGTTCCATCCGCAGTGGGACACTGTTACCGCGCAGACTGTCCGGCGGGCACACGCCAAAAACCGACCGGTCAATGTGTGGACAACCAATGAGCCGGACGATATGCGGCGGATGATTGTGCTCGGTGTGGATGCGATTATGACCGATTACCCCGACCGTCTGCGGCAGGTGCTCGATGCGTCCGGTTAAAATTGTACTGAACCCCTACGCGGGACGCTGGAAAGCCAAAGCAAGCATCAACCAACTGAAAGAAACGCTCATCGCGCTGGATATTCCTTTTGATTTGACCGTCACCGAGCGACCGGGACACGGTATCGCGGTGGCGCGCGCCGCCGCCGAAACCGGCTTCGAAATGATTGTGGCTGCCGGTGGCGACAGCACCATCAACGAGGTGGTTAACGGTATGGCGCTGGCGGCGGGCAACGGCACAACGGCAGGTACACTGGGCGTCATTCCGCTGGGAACCGCCAACGATTTGGCGTTCACGCTCGGCATTCCCACCGACCTGCGCGCCGCCTGCGAACGTCTGCGCAGCGGGCAGCCGCGCACAATTGACCTGTGCCGGGTGAACGACCGCTATTTCGTCAACAACTCGGCGGTGGGGCTGGAACCGACCGTCACGCTGGAAGCGGAGAAAATCACCCGCGTGAAAGGCACGGTGCGCTATCTGGTGGCGGCGCTGCGGGTGATAATGAGAAATCCGGCGTGGTATGCCCGCATCGAATGGGACGATGACCATTATGTCGGCAGCATCGTGCTCGTTTCGGTGGGGAATGGGGCGCGCACCGGCGGTTTTTACCTCACCCCGAATGCAGAAGTGGACGACGGCAAACTCGATTTTGTGTTCGCCCCGGCGATGAGTCGGCTGGCGCTGTTGCGATTGCTGCCGCAGACATTCAGCGGAAAACACATCCGCCACCCCGCAGTGACATACCTGCAAACCACCAAACTGACCATCGAAATTGACGAAACGCCACTGCACACCGACGGCGAAATCATCACCCGCCGCGCCAAAAAAGCGGTTTACGAGATTCTCCCTGCGGCGTTGAAGGTAGCAGGGTAGCGGTCAGTCCAAAGTTTCAAGTCCAAAGTCCAAAGTCGGGGGGCAAAGTAGCAAGGTTACAAGTCACGCATCACGCTTCACGCATCACGTTTCAACGAATCTCCAATAACCAATCCCCAATCAACCAGTCACACTTTCTCACTTGCACACCTCTCACTATCCCTATCCCTATCCCAACCACATTCCCCATTTTCGGCGAGTGTGGTATAATGGGGCAACAATCCGTTTGGCTTTGGGAGACACCATTGCAAAAGTTCATCAATCCCTACCGCGTGGGCGAACTGCCCACCTCCGCAACCGAATTTTACAACCGCGAAAACAGTTTCGTTTGGGTAGAACACAATTTTATCGCCCAACGCCGATTGCTCATCGTGCACGGTGCGGCACATATCGGCAAAAGCAGTTTTCTGAAATTTCTGCCCGAAAAGATGGGTATCAGCGTTTTTTCCGTGGCGCTGGCAATGCCCGCGCCGACCGGCGACACTGCAGCGGATGTGCTGACCTATTTTAGCCAGCAGATAATGTTCCAACTGGCGATGCAGGATGTCACTCCGCCCGATATTTCGGCGGACGGGGACGCGCTGGCGGCACTGTCGGAAACGCTGGCACACGTGGCGCAGACCGCCCCGGATGCCGCCGTTTTGTTTACCATTGATGATTTTGATGCACTTTTGAACACACCCGGCGTGCCGGATACCGTGCTGAACGCGCTCGGCGCACTGCTGATGCGCCACGAGAATTTTCTGGTCGCGCTGGCAATGAACAGCGTTTCGCTGCCACAGTTGAACCATCCGCTGCTGAACACCGCGCCGGTGCATCAACTGCCCCCCTTCGATTTGAGCACCGCGCTGAAATTCATCACCGAGCCGGTGGAAAAAACGCTCCGGTTCGATTATGGCGTGCCCAAACGCATCGCCGAACTCACCTCCAACCATCCCCATTATTTAATGCTCTTCTGCCACGCGCTATTCAATCGCTGTGCCCGCGAAGGGTGGGTCAATCTGCGGTATGTGGATGACACGCTGGATGATGTGCTGGCACAGGATATTCCATCGTTTGCCAAAATGTGGGCGGAAGCGACACTGGTTGAGCGGGCGGTGATGATGGCAATTGCCACTTTTAAAGGCTCGCACGGGGTGGTCACCCGGCAGGAAATCACCGCGCTTTTGTCCAGAAAAAACAAAAAAGTTGATGAAAATATCATTGCCACCGCGCTCGAATCGCTGGCGTTTCGCGGCGTGCTGGTGAAAATGGGCGCGCTGAGTTACCGCTTTTTTGTCGATTTGTTCCGCCATTGGCTGGCACAACATTACGATTTGGGCGAGGTGCTGGCGGCGGTGGATTGGCGTGCGCCCGCCAACCGCCCCGAACCGCCGACGCCGGTCGCGCCGGAAATGGCGGAAGATGATGCCGCCCCCGCAGAAACGACGGATGAATCTTCGCGCCCCGCCCTGCCGAAATGGATTGCCGCGCTGGCGGCGCTCGCCGTGCTGGGACTCATCGCTATCGGCGGGGTTTTTCTGCTGGGGTTGTTTCCCGCCGCCGCACCGATAACCGCCGCAACGCCGTCGGCAGTCGCCACGGCGAAACCCGTCTCTTTCACCGCGAAAGAAACGGTGGTGCCGACATTCACCCCCACTCCCGCACCGACACTCACGCCCACGCCCACCGCGCCGATTGTGGTGGCAAAATCGCTGCCATCCATCGCCTACATGGCGCGTCAGGGAGACGGGCTGTGGCAAATTTTTGTGATGGACACCGACGGCACGGGGGCGCACAGTGTTTCAGATGGCACGGGGAACGACACCTCGCCCGTGTGGTCGCCGGATGGACGGCAGCTGCTGTTCGTCAGCCAGCGCGATGGCAACCGCGAATTGTACATATCCGATATTGACGGCGGCAACCCGCGCAATCTCACCAACAACCCCGCCGATGACTGGACGCCCGCGTGGTCGCCGGACGGGCAGCACATCGCCTTTTCATCGAATCGCACCGGCGGCTGGGAAATCTTCACTGCAGCAGCCGACGGCAGCGACATCCGGCAGATTACCGACGGCGGCAGCAATATATCTCCCGCGTGGTCGCCCGACGGCACACAGATAGTTTTTTCTTCCAAACGGGACGGCAATTGGGAAATTTACGCGATGGCAGCGGACGGCACAAACCTGCGCCGGTTGACGGTGAATGATGTGAACGACCTCGCGCCGGTATGGTCGCCGGACGGGAAAATGCTGGCATACGAAACCAACATTGATGGCAATGTGGAAATATATGTGATGACCGCCTCCGGCGGCAATCCGCGCAACATCAGCCAAATGCCATACGCCAACGACCACGGTCCCGTGTGGTCGCCGGGCGGACAGCAACTGCTCTTTTATTCCAATCGCAACGGCGACTGGGATTTATTTTTAACCGACACCGCCGGTCGCCGTTGCGATT